>JANLSB010000076.1:0-3700 GCA_031362125.1 Lysobacterales bacterium
GCCGTCGGCAAGCGTGGCATGGATGCCTGGCTGGACAAGGCAGCCGTAGCGGAGAGTAAGCGACAAATCTAATCAATGATCACAGGCTTGAATTTCACCGATCTTGCGCTTGAGCAGTTGAACGGCTACACCATCGAGCCGGCATTGTCGGCGCTCAAGAGAGACTATGGCGACCAACCGTTGCTGCAGGCGCAACTTATGGAAACACTGGCCGAAACGCACATGCGCTTTGGGCAGTACGATGAGGCGCGGACGCTTGTCGAATCCGCGCTGGCGACGCATCGAAGACTGTTGGGCCCGGATCATCCATCGACGATCCAGTCGTTGGCGCGCCGCGGAAGTGTCTATCGCGGCGAGCGGAAAATCGATCTCGCATTGGCCGATCTGCAGCAGGCGCTGAAGGATGCGCGTCGAGTGCTTGGGAACAACGACCCGATCACATCGCGAATCATGGTAACGACAAGTGCGGTTATGAGTAACAAAGGCATGCGCGCGGAGGCGGAGGTGCTTGCGCGAGAAGCGCTGGACAACCAACGTCGCGCATTGGGCGACGACCACCCGGAAACTCTCCGTGCCCTTGAAGAGCTTATCTCCAGTTTGCTTCACAACGTGAAGCCCCAGGAAGCGCTTCCGCTCGCCAGGGAACTGCTGGAGCGGCGCAATCGAATCCCCGGCGATTCCATAGAGAAGATAAGCGCAAACGATCGCATGGCCGTAGTCTACTTCGCGCTCGAAAGGTATGCGGAATCGGAAGTCATCCTGCGGCAAATGTTGAAGCAGGCCAACCGCTTGCTGGGAAGCAGTCATCCGGAGACCCTTCGCTATACCGAAAATCTTACGTTCTCGCTCATCGCTCAAGGCAAGTCAATCGAAGCCGAAGCCTACGCGAGGAAGACACTCGAAATTCAAGAATCGCTGTACGGGATCGGATCGCCCAAGGCGCAGAATTCGATGGCATTTCTGGCATTGGCACTCATGTATCAGGGGCGCCTTGTCGATGCGGAGTCGATGCATCGAAAAGCGGTGGCCACACTACAGAAGAGTTTTGGCAATGAGCACCCACTGACCGTTAACACCATTGGCAATCTGGCCGATATTCTCCGCGTCCAGGGACGCTACGACGAAGCCGCCGCTCTGGCGAAAATCGCGATTGAGGGCGGCGAACGTGTCATCGGACGCGATCATCCAGCGACATCCTGGGCCTCGTATGTTTCCGCTTTGATTCTACGGTCGAAGGGGCAGTTGGGACCCGCCGCAGCGCAATTGCAAAGCGTGCTCGACGTCAAGCGGCGCGTGCTCGGCGACAAACACTCCGAAACGCTGGACACGATCGCTTCCATCGCGGAGGTGATCCACGCGCAGGGCGATAGCGAAAAAGCGGAGTCGCTGCTGCGCGCGGTACTCGATCTTCAGCGTCGTGCAGGCACCAACAAGTTGCAGAAGCAAACCATGTTGAACACCATGAATGTGCTGGTCGAAGTGCTGCGCGCACGCGGCAAGCACGACGAAGCCGCAACCCTGGGGCAGGAACTCGTGGAGGGCGCACCAGACGCATTCGACTCCAGACACTATCTGATCGGCGTTTTTCTGACCAACCACGGCCGCACGCTGACCGCATTGCGCCGGTTCGAGGACGCCGAGCGCATGCTCGATCAAGCCAAAACCAATCTTGCGCAGGGCTACAACCCCAACCCCAAACCCGTGCGTGAGCTGGCCGAAGCCTACATCGCCCTTTACGACGCCTGGAACGCCGATCGCCCCGGCGCAGGCGCAAAGGCCAAGGCCGACGCCTGGCGGACCAGACTCGATGCCGTGAACAAGGCGGGTACGGGTCGCGCGGCGGGCGTGCTGGCCGGGAGCTGACCTCCGCAGTCAGCAGCTGTGCGACGAAACGGGGGAGATGAGACGTGGGCTCGGAGCCCCGTCCGGCGACGTTCAAGCATCCGTTCCATTTCTTTATCGGCGACTGGGTGATGTACAAGGACATTCTCATCGGCAGAATCAAGTTCTGATCCGCACCCAAAGCGTTTGATCTTCGTAGGAGCGGCGGGAGCCGCGAAGCCCGTAACCTGCCCGCGAGAACACATATCGCAACCCCGGGATCGGGGTCTGATTGCATGGGTCGTAGCAGCGGAAACGCTGTCGGCTTCGCGGCTTGACCAGCCTTCGGCTGTTGAAAGCCGCCGCTCCTGCGAAAAGCGGTTGCTTCACCACGGAAAATTCAATCCCGGCTCACCGCGATCGCTGCCGTCAACGGTGCATCTTTGTGTCTCGGATCACCGTATTCGGCATGGCGGCGTCGATCGCGGTGACCGTGCGATGATGAGCGGCAACCCCTCGATTCGCCAATACACCCCAATACTCCGGGCATTCGTCGGGAACATCCGTCCGCTGTTGCGGTCAACCGGGCGCATTGTCCGGCCGTTCCCAACCTTTCACTTTGCCGATGTCCACACCGCCCATGCCTCCATCCCGCAAGCGTTCATTCCTTTCGCGTCGTCTCGTCATCGTTGTCTTTGTGCTCACCGCATCGGCGGCCGCGTTCTGGTTCTGGAAGGGCCGGGGGGGGGCCGACGAACAACGCTTCCGTACGGCGCAGGTGGAGCAGGGCGATATCCGGGTCGCGATCTCGGCCACCGGCACGCTTAGTGCGCTGTCGACCGTCGATGTGGGCAGCGAAGTCTCCGGCAAGGTCACCGAAGTGCTGGCGGATTTCAACGACCGGGTGCGCAAAGGCCAGGTCATCGCGCGCATCGACCCCAGTACTTTCGAGGCGCAGATCGAACAGGGCGACGCCGGTATCGCCAGCGCCCGTGCCAATCTGCAGATCGCGCACGCCGCGCTGCGCAACGCCGAGCTCGACTACGGCCGGAAGGCCGCGCTGGTGCAGCAGAAACTCATTGCCCGCGGCGATCTGGATCAGGCCCTGGCTGCACGCGATCAGGCGCGCGCGCAGGTCGCCGCTGCCGAGGCCCAGATCCGCCAGCAGCAGGCCTCGACGCAGAATTTCAGGCTGAATCTCGGCCGCACCGTGATTTTTTCGCCGGTCGATGGGGTGGTGTTGAATCGTTCGGTCGAACCCGGACAGACCGTCGCAGCCAGCCTGCAGGCGCCGGTGCTGTTCAAGATCGCCGAAGATCTGGTGCGGATGGAGATCGTATTGGCGGTGGACGAATCCGACATCGGCCAGGTCAAGCAGGGGCAGGCAGTGAGTTTCACCGTGGATGCCTTCCCCGACCGCCAGTTCCGTGGCGAGGTCAGTCAGGTCCGGCTTTCGGCCACCAATACCAGCAATGTCATCACCTATCCGGTGGTGGTGGCGGTGGACAACAGCGACGAAGTGCTGCTGCCGGGCATGACCACCAACGCCGAGATCGAAGTCAGCCGCCGCGACAACGTGCTGAAGGCGCCGAACGCGGCGATGCGCTTCAAGCCGCCGGTGGAAGATCCGTCGGCGCAGCCGCAGCAGCGCGGTGGCGGCATGAGCGAAGAACTGCCGGCGATCGCCGCGTCGCTGAAGCTGGATGCGGCGCAGCAGGCCGCGTTCGACGAGGCGTTGACGAAGATGCGCGAACGCAACGCCGCGCGCACCGCGGCACCGACGCAGGGAAAGAGCGGCAGCGCGCTGTTCGGCGGCGGCAGACCCGGCGGTGGCGGTCCGTCTTCCGGCGGCGGCAACAACGCCAGCGGCGCGATGCGC
>JANLSB010000114.1:0-3408 GCA_031362125.1 Lysobacterales bacterium
GCCTGTTCCAGTGCCGTCCAGTCGGTTGCGACGACCTTGAGTTCGAACAGATAGGAGTGGGTGGCGGTGCGCACCATCATATTGGTGTCGACATCGACATTTTTCGGCTTCAGATAGAAGACGTTGTCGCGCCGGTTCAATTCCCAGCCGGAGTTGAAACCGGTGCTGTAGTCGAGAATCTCTTCGCTCGGACTGAGCTCGATCTGGGTGGTGATGCCCAAACCCGTACGCACCTCGTAAATCCGGTCCGGTTCGTATTCGTACTCGACGATAACCTGTGCGAATGCCGGCTTCGCCAGCGTCATCGACGCCAGGACGCAGAGCAATACCGCATAGCAAGAGCGATGCAAGCGACTCATCTGTTGCCTACTCCATTGACTTGATTGGGGGCCTGCGCGGCCGGAGCTGGAGCTTGGGGCTGAGCTTGGGGCTGGAGCTGGGGTTGGAGCGGTTGTGTACCAGTCGGGGCGGCTGGATTCTGCGGCTGCCCTGCGGGTACGGCGCCTTCTCCGAAGTCAGGGGCGGCCGGATAGCCTTGTACCGGCTGACCCGGAACGCTTGGGACCTGCTGGCTCGGATAGGGCTGCGTGCCTGGCGGATACCCACCGACGGCCGGCCGCTGCGGGGCCACAGGCACCTCGACCGGCGGAGACTCCGCGTAATCGATATCCACTTTGTATTCGGTGACCTGAAAGCCGAGCGGATTCAGATATCGGTCCTTCTCGTCCATCGCCAGATTGGCCTTGTATGCGAATTCAAGTCTCGCGATTCTGCTGTCGAGCGGCTCAGTCGCGCCATTCTTCTTGTTGTAGATCACGCGCTGGAAGCGCACGGTCGCGGTCTTGCGGGCGTTTTCACCCTGGCCTCTCGGTGGAGGGATCTGAATGCTCAGAATTTTCACCCGAAGCGCGCGATCCTTGCCATAGATCTTGTACGGGCTGTCGACTCTGTCGGCTGCATGTTCCGCAGCATAGCCAGCGCGCACATTGGACGAAGACATGATGTTGATCAGTGGCCAGTCGCGCAGCCCCATCATGGCGGAATCGAAGGATTCGCGACCGATGATGTACTGGGCGACGTTGCTGCGGTTCAGCGCTTCGCTCTGGGTGATGCTGTTGGGAGTGCTGAAATCACCCCGCAGTGTCGCGACCGTGGCTTGTCCGGTGAACGCATCGGCCATGATCAGGTACGGCACTTCCTTTTTCAACGGAAGGATATAGATGAACCCCCCAAGCATGATCAGAACGATGAATATCGCGATCCAAGCAATCGTCCAAGCGCGTTTTTCGCTGCGCTTGGCGATATCCGCGATGCTGATCTCGAAATTCATGCCTTTCGCAGCAGCGTTATCGATTTGCGGCGTATTTTTTTGCTTACCTGACATTGTGGAGCCTGTTACCGGAAGTGTTGTGAGGGAACGAGCGCGCGTCGAAACCGTTCGATCATCGGTAGCCGGCCTGTCGCCGGTGCACCGCGGCCATTATCAGGGCGCGGAAGCCCCACTGGCGTCGCCCGAGGAAATACGGACAACGATCTCTCCACCACTCACGCCGATGGAGACCTGCTGCGACGCGTAAGCCGCATTGAGCTGGGAAACCGCCTCCTGGAGGCTGGGTGTGCGGATGTCCGCAACGGCTGAATAAAGCGTGTAGTCCATCGGATGACGATAGGTCAGCACCATATCGGAGTCGTGGGCCCAGCGCTCGAGCATTTTCTTGAGCGTACCGTCCATCGGGGAGGCATAGAAAAGATAGGCATCCTGCAAAGGAATCGCCTGCGTCTCCTCCGAGAAACGGTTAATGGCCTTCCAGCGGCCGCCGAAGTCCGGTGCGGGGCGCGTTGCGCAGCTGGAAAGAGCAACAACAAGCGCAGCACCAAGCAGCAGCTTGGAAAGCATCGAATTGGAAAGCATCGAGATTGAATATTTCACACGCCACCCGGAGAAAGATCGGAAGAAATTGGATGAATCGAACACGGCGCCGCCAGCAGACGGAACGATCGTCTGCAATGGACTGGTGCGGCCGGATACCCTGAGGAACCGCCATGCGCCCCCGACACGGACTCTACAAGAAAAAACCACCAATGATGGTGTGGCCGCATGCGGCTGGACGGAATCCTTGTTGTCACCACAGATCAGGCCCCCTCCTCGCACCGATCATCGCCATCAGCCGTTCGTTGTAAGCCGAATCGCTGCGGCGTCCTTTGAGTTCATCCCAGCATGCATCCCCTGGCACCCGCTCCTGATTCCAACCTCAAGGCTCCCGGGGCCGGCAGCTTGGAACGCATCCTTTGGCTGCACGAGTGAACATATCCCGATCTTGCATGAATGGTCAAGAAATCATCGCTGAGGAGCCACACTGGCTGCGGATCAGGCCTCGGCGCCTTGGCTGAGTGGTGCAGTGCCATGCAAGATGAACAGGCACGCGATGGCGACCGCCGTCATTCGCGGTTACAGCCTCAACGCCCCCGGTGACTGGATTCACTGCAGCGGCCGGAGGCGGCCATCATGGAGTTCCAACATGCGGTCGAGCCTGCGCGCCAGGCCATGGTCATGCGTGACCAGCACCAGGCTTGTGCCGTGATCGCGATTCAGGCCCAGCATCAGGTCGAATACGGTCATTGCGGTCTTTTCGTCGAGATTGCCGGTGGGTTCGTCGCCGAGTACGCAGGCAGGCCGATTGACCAGCGCCCGTGCCACCGCCGCGCGCTGGCGCTCACCCCCCGAAAGTTCGCCCGGTTTGTGCTCCAGACGAGGACCCAGTCCGACCGATTCCAGCAGTGCCCGGGCACGGGCAGTGGCCTCCGCCACCGGCGCACCGCTCAGCAAAACCGGCAACATCACGTTTTCCAGCGCGGTGAATTCGGGTAGAAGATGGTGGAATTGGTAGACGAAGCCCAGTGCACGGTTGCGCAACCGGCCACGATCGGCATCGGAGAGGGCACTCATTTTCTGCCCGTCGACATAGACCTCGCCAGCAGTCGGCATGTCGAGCCCCCCCAGCAGATGCAGCAACGTGCTCTTCCCTGCGCCGGAAGCGCCGACGATGGCCACCGTCTCGCCGCGGCGCACGAGCAGATCCAGATCTTCGAACACATGCGTGCGCAGGCTGCCTTCGGAGTAGGTCTTGGCCAGCCCCTCACAGCGGATCACCTCGTGCCCGGACAGGGCATCACGATCTTTTTTCGCTGACTCGCGATCACTCATAGCGCAATGCCTCGGCAGGCGCGGTACGCGCCGCGCGCCACGCCGGATAGAGCGTGGCCAGGAACGCCATCGTGAGTGCGACCAGCGCAATCACAGTCACGTCAAACACTTTCAGCTCGGTGGGCAAGCCGGTGATGTAGTACACATCCTCGGGCATCAACACCACATCGAACAGCCGCTCGATCAGTTTGAGGATGTGCTCG
>JANLSB010000165.1:0-2120 GCA_031362125.1 Lysobacterales bacterium
GTCCGCAACAGCTACGACCGTCGTGCTGGTCGCGAATCTGTTCTGAATCGCTGTCGGTCGCTCAACGCGACCGAAGCCGGATCACCAGCACTTCGCCGCCGCCGTCCAACGCAAAACGCACGCGGCTCGACGACGCGGCAAACAGCAAGGTATCGCCGATCGATGCGATCTCGCGATCATTGCTGTCGCTGGCGCGCGCCGTACCGGATAAGACGTGAACCGCCCATTGCTCGCCCGGTTCGACGAACAGCACCATCGAGCCCACCAGCGGGCGATGCCAGAGATCGGCGTCGATGCGGTCGCGTCGCCACATCAGATTGAAATCATGGGTCGGGCCATCGATCAGTTCGCCGAATGCGATCCGCCCACCGGCGAAACGCACGCGACCGTGTGGCGGTTCGACCTCGATCACTTCGCCATCGTCGAAACGCAGGCGCACGCCGTGACCATGCAGCAACACCAATTCGCGCTCGACGCCAGGAAATGCAGAAAACGGCCCGTCGCATTCGATCTCCGCGATCGACATCCGCCAGTCCCAGTCGTCGCCGGTGGCGGGCGAGCGCAGTATCTCGCGGGTCCACCCGAAACCGTTGCGCCAGCGTTCGCGGCGGTATTCATGGGTGGGGATCAATCGCAGGCTCGGATGCACGCTGGCGGACATACCACGCTCCGGAAGGGACGGTACGAGTGTAGCGGAGGCCAGCCCTCGCCCGGCCCTCGCCCGGCCTTCGGTCGCCCTCTCCCCGCACTGCGGGGAGAGGGAAGAACGAGCGTCGCGAGCGAGGGTGAGGGGCATCAGCGCTTCTTCGGCGCTGCAGCGGCAGGTACTTTCGCTGCGGTCGGCGCGGCTGCAGCGGCGCCGCCACCGATGAGAATCATCTCGCGGTTCTTTTCGACCGTCTTCAGGCCGATACCATCGACCTGCGCCAGCTGCTCAGCGCTGCGGAACGCACCGTGGGTCTTGCGGTAGGCGACGATGGCTTCGGCCTTGGTCGGGCCGACGTTGACCAGTACGCGGTCGAGGGTGGCTGCATCGGCGGTGTTGATGTTGACCTTGTCCGCAGCGAAAGCGCTGCCAAGCAAACCCAGCGACAGGGTGGCGACGGCGATCAGGGACTTGCAGTTGAACAGGTTCATGGCGATTTTCCTTATATGAAAGATGGGTTGTTTTGACGGTGTCGACCGGGTTCGGTCTTCGCTGTCGGCGTTGTTTCGTCGACAGGGACAGTCTCCGGATTCGAGCCATGCGGCCCCATCGCCGAAACACCCGCCCACAGGCCGGTCAAGCCCGCATGCCGGTGTAGGAAAATCCCTACAGCCGCAGGCGTACAATGCCGCCACATCTCCACACCGGTCTTCCACGCCATGGACATCAGCAAAGTCGAACATTTCGTGAGCGGAAAATGGGACGACGAGATCGTTCCACAGCTCGTCGAATACATCCGCATTCCGAACAAATCGCCTATGTTCGACAGCGACTGGGCCGCGCACGGTTACATGGACGATGCGGTCAAACTGATGGAGACTTGGGCACGCGCGCAGAACGTGCAGGGGATGCAGGTCGACGTGGTGCGCCTCGAAGGCCGCACGCCGTTGATCTTCGTCGAGATTCCCGCCAGCGCCGATGCCGGCACCGGCGACGACTGCGTGCTGCTCTATGGCCATCTCGACAAACAGCCGGAAATGACCGGCTGGGACGCCGACCTCGGCCCGTGGACACCGGTGATCAAGGGCGACCGCCTGTACGGCCGCGGCGGCGCCGATGACGGCTACGCGATCTTCGGTTCGATCACCGCGATCCAGTCGCTGCAGGCGCAGGGCGTGCCGCACGCGCGCTGCGTGGTGATGATCGAAGCCTGCGAGGAATCCGGCAGCTACGACCTGCCCGCCTATGTCGATCATCTCGCCGCGCGCATCGGCATGCCGTCGCTGGTGGTCTGCCTCGATTCGGGCTGCGGCAACTACGAACAACTGTGGTGCACCACCTCGCTGCGCGGCCTGGCCGGCGGCAATCTCACCATCAAGGTCCTGAACGAAGGCGTGCACTCCGGCGACGCTTCCGGCGTGGTGCCATCGAGCTTCCGCATCCTGCGCCAGCTGCTCTCGCGGATCGTAGACGA
>JANLSB010000108.1:0-1882 GCA_031362125.1 Lysobacterales bacterium
ATACCCTGCGCGACGATTCCGCACTTCAGGTCGGCGACAACCAGCCCTACGCGCCCATGGACGGCGTGTATCACACGCTCGAACGCCATGCCGAAGCGCGCGGCCTGCCCTGCGTGATGCTGGAAATCCGCAACGACCTGATCCTCGACACCCCGGGCCAGGCCGCCTGGGCCGACAGGCTCGCACCGCTGCTGCAACGCGCGTTCGAGGCTGCCATCCAGACCCAAGGAGCCGTTCCGCAACCCCAGCAACCCTGATCGCCCGCCGCGTGTACGCAGCATTGTCTGCGCACACACGCGACGGTCCCGATTCCATCCATGTCCGCATCATCGATTCGCAATCATGCAAGGGGAGAGTTCGACATGTCTGAGAAATCCGGCGTCAGTTACACCAAGGTCGATTCGGAATACTTCGAGAAGCGGGGGCTCAAGCGTTACGCCGGCGTCTGGTCGCTGTGGGCGCTGGGCGTGGGCGCGGTGATTTCCGGCATGTTCTCGGGCTGGAATTTCGGGCTGAGCGCCGGCTGGGGCGGCATCATGACCGCCACGGTCATCATCGCAGTGATGTATCTCGGTCTGACCTTCTGCATCGCCGAAATGTCGCCGGCGCTGCCGCATACCGGCGGCGCATATTCGTTCGCGCGCACCGCGATGGGGCCGTGGGGCGGCTTCCTGACCGGCGTGGCGGAGAACGTCGAGTACGTGCTGACCCCGGCGGTGATCGTGTTCTTCATCGGCAGCTACATGAGCAGTATCTTCGGCACGCCGACCGAGATGCAGCCGCTCTGGTGGATCGGTTTTTATATCGTCTTCGTGTTCCTGAACATCGTCGGCGTGGAGTTGAGCTTCAAGGTCACCCTGCTGGTGACGTTTGCCGCGTTGGCCTGCCTCGCCGTGTTCTGGGTCAGCGCCTTCGGGAATATGGATTTCGACCGCTGGGCGCTGAACATCGGCAGCGACGGCAAGGAGCTGGCCAACGGTCACGGTCCGCTGTTCATCAATGGCGTGCAAGGCGTGCTGAACGCCATGCCGTTCGCGGTCTGGCTGTTTCTCGCCATCGAGCAATTGCCGCTGGCGGCCGAGGAATCGATCGACCCCAAGAAAGATATGCCCAAGGGCATCATCCTGGGCATGCTGACCCTGATCGTCGCCGGGCTGCTGGTGGTCTACACCAACCCTTCCGTGATCGGCGTCGGCAGCTTCAAGCTCTCCACCTCGACCGAACCGCTGCTCGACGGTTTCCGGGCCATTTTCGGCGAAAACGTCGCGAAACTGCTGTCGCTGGTGGCGGTGATCGGGCTGGTCGCCAGTTTCCATTCGATCATTTTCGCCAAGGGCCGGCAGATCTATTCGCTGAGCAGAGCCGGCTACTTCCTGCCCTTCCTGTCGGTCACCCACCGCACGCGCAAAACCCCGCATATCGCCATGATCGGAGGCAGCCTGCTGGCGCTGGCGGTGATGTTGATCGTGTGGTTCGGCCTGGGCTCGGAAAAAGGCGGCGCGAAAATCGGCGGCACGCTGCTGAACATGGCGGTCTTCGCCGCGATGTTCTCCTATGTGATGCAGGCGCTCTCGTTCATCCGGCTGCGGCAGAAACTGCCCGGTATCGAACGGCCGTATCGCAGCCCGTTCGGCATCTTCGGCGCGTCGCTGACGCTGGTGATCGCGCTGGTCACGATGTGGTTCCAATTCAAGGACCCGATCTACAAGGAAGGCGTCACTGGCGTGGCGATCTGGTTCGCAGCCTGCATCCTGTACTTCTTCTTCGTCGGCAGGCACAAGCTGATCCTCTCCCCCGAGGAAGAGTTCGCGATGGCTCAGAAAAACAAAGCGGGCTGATCGCCCCTCACCCTACGTCTCTCTTTCGTGCGCGACGCGCTCCT
>JANLSB010000210.1:0-5660 GCA_031362125.1 Lysobacterales bacterium
GCCTCGCGCTCGCCGGCCAGACGCTGGCGGCACCGCCACCGGACACCGCCGGCAACCTGCGGTTCGTGCCGTTCGAAGTGATCGTGAAATTCAAGCCTGGCGCACGCAAGACAGCGGCCGCCTCGGAACTGGCCGGCGTCAGTCTGACCTCCCGGGCAGGGCGTTTCGACGTCGCGAAGATGGTGAACACCATTCCGCTCCGCAACGACAAAGCGGTGGCCAAATCAGAGACCCTCGCGCTGTTGGCGAAACTGCGCCAGCGCACAGATGTCGAGTACGCGCAGCTCAACTACCTTTTCGATTTCGCGCTGACCCCGAGCGACCCGCTGTACCTGCAGCAATGGCACTACCCGCTGATTTCGCTGCCCGGCGCCTGGGACATCACCGCCGGCAACAGCGGAGTGCGCATCGCGATCCTCGACTCGGGCCGCAGCGGACATCCGGACCTCCAAGGCCGCTGGTCGCCGCTGGAATTCAATGCGCTTTCCCCGGGGGCAGCGGCCACGGACAACGGCACCTGGCGCCACGGCACGCATGTCGCCGGCATCGCCGGTGCGGGGACCAGCAACGGTATCGGCGGTGCCGGCGTCTGTTCCGGCTGCACGCTGATGAACGTGAAAATCGGCGAAGGCAGCGGCGGCAGCTTCACTGCGATCATCGACGGCATCCAGTGGGCCATCGACAACGGCGCACACGTCATCAACATGAGCCTCGCAACCCCGACGGCCTGTACACAGGCTTCGCAGCCGTTGCTGCGCGATGCGATCGGACGTGCTCGGGACAATGGCATCATCGTGGTCGCAGCGGCCGGCAACGGCACGCGCAGCAACTCGGCCAACGTTCCCGTCGACGTCGACAACGTGACCCCGGCCTCCTGTCCAGGCGTGATCTCGGTCGCCGCCGTGGATCGCGACAGCAATCTCGCGCTGTACAGCAACCGGGGCGCCAACATCGGGATTGCCGCGCCCGGCGGCGGCGGTACCATCCTTTGGCGCCGCGATACTTTTGGCTGGGTCGTCAACAATACTTCGCCCGTGTATGGGAACACCGTGGGCGCCCCGGCCTGCAATCCCGACAGCGGCAGCGCTTTCAATGCCAATACGCTCGGCGTGGTCTCCTCGTGGACGACCTCACCAGTGAGCGGCAACAGTCATTGCTACCGGTATCTGTCAGGCACCTCGATGGCTGCACCGCATGTCGCCGGCACCGTCGGGCTGATGCTGTCGGTTAAGCCCAATCTGCGTCCCGATCAGGTCAGCAGCAGCGCGAGCGCCCTGCCCGCCTGCGGCAGCGACTGCGGCCCAGGCCTGTTGAACGCATACGGCGCGGTCAATGCTGCGCGCAATACCAGCACAGGGCCGTGCAGTGCCGACGCCGGCACCACGAAGGCCGGCTGCAACATCGACAGCATCGGCCAGTACGTCAACAGTGCCGGCGCACTGGTGGAGTCGGTCTATGCTTACGGATATCTGTGGCAGTTCGATGGCGCCGGCAATCAGATCGGGACGACCAGGAAGCTCAGAGGACTGTCCCGCTATGCGAACGGGCCGTGCCTCTACACGCCTGCAGGCCAGGAGTGCACGATCGACTCGTCCACGACCCTCGATTATTCCGGTTTCGGCTATCTCGAATCGGTCACCGCCTACGGCCGCGCCTGGAATTTCGACGCCAGCGGTAACGGTCTGGGCGGCAACGGCATGCTGCTGACCGACGTGGCCAGGTTCGCCAACGGTCCCTGCGCCTACGCCGGCGGCGCTCCGTGCCGTTTCGACACGCGCAATCTGATCGTCGCACCGGAATGGGGCGGATTGACCGAGTCGATCACCGCGTACGGCCGCTATTGGAATTTCGACGCGAGCGGCAACCAGAGCGGCACCGACTCGCTGCTCAATGTGCCGCGCTATGCAAGCGGCCCGTGCGCCTATCGTCCATCGGGCTCGGTCTGCGCATTCGGCAGCCGCGAGCTTCGCCGGATTCCGGGCGGCGGCATGATCGAGACCATCACCGCTTACGGGCGTTATTTCGAGTGGGCTGCCGGTACTCCCACCTCGAATCACGGCCAACTGCTGACCAATATCCCGCGTCTGCGTTGATGTCACAACGCCACGGGCGGCACTGCCCCCGTGGTGCTCTCCAACGAAACGGGGCGTGAGCGCCCCGCTTCTCAATTCAACGACTATCCGTTGTTCGTACGCCGCTTCGCCGTGCGCGGCGAGCTGGCATGCGGTCTTACCGAATGACCCAAGGTCGCCGTTACTGATCCTGTTTTTCTACGTATCCCGCTGAACTATCCGATCCCTTCAAAAAAATTCGGACCCCTCGCTGCGCTGGCTGCGGGTTTTTCGCTCTCTCCCCGGTCCGAACGGACCGTTCACCATGCAGCAATCTCCACAGGAGCAGTACCCGTGATGAAAACGCTATTGGCTGGCGCCATCGCAAGCCTCATGTTGGCAGGCAATGCGCTCGCGGCAGACGGCGCCAAAAAGGACGGTTTCAGAATCGAAAGCGAAGCGCAGTTCGTTCGCGACTATGGCGACCAGATCGAACAGGTGGGTTCAGGCGTCTACCAGATCGTCAAGGGCAAGTTGGCAGGCAAGACGATCTCGATCGGCGAAGCCGGCTTGCGATACGACCTCAGCGCACGGCGTGCCCACGTCGACACCGCTGCGAAATCAGGCAAGGCCGAAGCAGCCAGCAACGCCATCATCCGTAGACTGGAAGGGGTGCAGGCACGCTACGACGAACTGCGTGCAGCATCGACCGGCGAGGCCAGCACCCGGCAAGCCGGCAGCGGTTCATTCACGTGCAGATATTCGTCGCCCTTTACCAAGGCGCTGATCTGGTACAGCGGGTATGCCAGTATCGACGCTACCACCGAGCTGTATCTGGATCGTGGCGATGGCACCCTGAACCGGTACTACGCGCGCGCATCGGCCAACGCGTACGGCTGGGTCAACGCCCCGTTCAATGTACCCGCATCGATCTCACTCGTGGCAGACGCCTACGCGCAGAACGTGAAGACGGGCCAGGTGATCTCGCAGACGGTTCCGGGCGTCTTGTCCGCCAGCGCATCCACAGGCTATCTCTACAGCGGGCCGGTGTTCTACCACAACATCAACGCTTCCGCGGCGGTCAGCGGTGTCGGCAACTGCTTCGGTTACGTGTCCATCGCGGACAGCATCACCCCGCCGTTCTGAGCAGTCTCTGTTGATGCAGACGGGTGCAGACATCGCCTGCGCCCGTCACAGCACCAATCCGGCGCCGGGCGAATTCGCCCGACGCCGTTTTCATATCAGTTCTCGTACGCCGCTTCGCCGTGCGAGGCGATATCGAGACCTTCCCGCTCGGCCTCTTCGTTGACGCGCAGGCCGACGGTGTACTTCACGACCGTGAATGCGATCAGCGAGACCACACCGGACACCGCGACCGTCACCAGCACGCCCTGCAGCTGGATCCAGACCTGCGACGCGATGCTGTAATCGGCCAGCGCGGTTTCGGTCACGTAGTCCCAGATGCCCGCGCCGCCGAGCGAGGGTGCCGCGAACACACCGGTGAGCAACGCACCGGTGATGCCGCCGACGCCGTGCACGCCGAACACGTCGAGACTGTCGTCGGCGCGCAGCAGTTTCTTCAGACCGGTCACGCCCCAGAAGCAGACGAGGCCGGCGATCGCACCGATCGCGAGCGCACCCATCAGGCCGACGTAACCGCAAGCAGGCGTGATCGCCACCAGACCCGCGACCGCACCCGAAGCGCCGCCGAGCATCGACGGTTTGCCGCGTGCGATCCATTCCGCCGCACTCCACACCAGCACCGCAGCGGCGGTGGCGAGGAAGGTGTTGACGAAGGCGAGCGCGGCAACGCCGTTGGCTTCCAGCGCCGAACCGGCGTTGAAGCCGAACCAGCCGAACCACAGGATCGAGGCGCCGACCATGGTCTGGGTCAGGTTGTGCGGGCGAATCGCTTCACGGCGATAGCCCAGACGCGGGCCGATCACGTACGCACCGACCAGACCGGCGATGGCGGCGTTGATGTGGACCACGGTGCCGCCGGCGAAATCGAGCGCACCCTTGGCCCACAGAAAGCCGGACTTGGCGAGCACACCGTCGACCGCACCGGTATCGGTGAACGCATCCGGACCCGGGAAGAACCACACCATGTGCGCCATCGGCACGTATGCGAAGGTGAACCAGATCACGGTGAAGATCAGCAGGCCGGCGAACTTGACGCGTTCGGCGAACGCACCGACGATCAGCGCGCAGGTGATGCAGGCGAACGCGCCCTGGAACACGAAGAACGCAAGCTCCGGGATGTACACGCCCTTGGTGAAGGTCGCACCCATGGCACCATTGAGCCCCTCGCCGAACAGACGCGCAGTGCCGCCGACAAAAGCGTTGTTTTCGGTGAACGCGAGGCTGTAGCCGTAGACCACCCACAGCACCGCGACCAGCGAGAACACCACCAGGCATTGCATCAGGATCGACAGCACGTTCTTGCTGCGCACCAGGCCGCCGTAGAACAGCGCCAGCCCGGGCAGAGTCATGAAGATCACCAGCGCCGAACACACCAGAAGCCAGGCGGTGTCGCCCTTGTTGGCGGTTGGCGCAGGTGCGGCAGCAGGTTCTGCAGCTGCTGTCGTTGCGGCCTCGGCAGTCATTGCAGCCGCCGGTGCGGCCGCCTCGTCGGGCTTCACCGCTTCAGGCGCGGCTTCGGTGGTGGTGGCGGCTTCGGTGGCCGGCGCCGATTGCGCGGCCACGGTCAGGGTTGCGCCAAAGGTCATCGCACCGCAAAGCAGCGCGAGCAAGGCGGTACGGGTCAGCGCGGTACCGATCAGAGCGGCACGGGTTCGCGACCCGGAAAAGAATCCAGTCGTCATGGGACAGTCTCCGAGTAAGGGTTAGAGCGCGTCCGCGCCGACTTCGCCGGTGCGGATGCGGATGACCTGCTCCAGCGCGGTGACGAAAATCTTGCCGTCGCCGATCTTGCCGGTGCCTGCGGATTGCTGGATCGCTTCGATCGCAGCGTCGAGGCGATCGCTCGCCACCGCCACTTCGACCTTGATCTTGGGCAGGAAATCGACGACGTACTCCGCGCCGCGATACAGCTCGGTATGTCCCTTCTGTCGACCGAAGCCTTTGACTTCGGTGACGGTAATGCCGGAAACGCCCATCTCGGACAAGGCTTCGCGCACCTCGTCGAGCTTGAACGGCCGGATGATGGCGGTAATCAGTTTCATGCGCTCTCCCCGTTGGCGAATTGATCGCGATGGATGCTCGCGATGGATGATCGCCGGCACCGGAGTGCCGGCGATCGATGAAGAGAACCGCACTACGCATTCCGACGTGGGGAAGGAAGCTGCGTATGCGTTTCCCGTGCCTCGTCTTGCAAAAAACCGAACCGCTGATGCCGCTTCCACGACGATCGCGCGTTCAGAGCGCGATCGTCATGAACATGCTGTACGGGTCTTCGACGTAGTCCGCGAACGGACCGCACTCTTCGAAGCCGAACCGCTCGTACAGCGCCCTCGCCGGTTCGAACACTTCCATCGAACCGGTTTCCAGACTCAGGCGCCGATATCTCCGGCCCCTGGCTTCCTGCAGGATGTGGCGCATCAACTTGGCCGCTACCCCTTTGCGCACATGCGCCGACGCCGTGCGCAT
>JANLSB010000219.1:0-9702 GCA_031362125.1 Lysobacterales bacterium
CTGCGCACGCGTCGGGACGACGGCACGCAGTTCGGGTTCTCCGCGCTCGACGGCCGATTGCGCGGTCACGTCGATGGCGTCTTCGTCGCCGGCCCGGACGGCTACGACTACCCGGCGCTCTGGGAGTGCAAATTCTTGGGAGCAAAGGCTTGGCGCGACCTGGAGAAGCACAGGCTCGCCGTCGCCAAGCCCGTGTACGCCGCGCAGGTTGCGATGTACCAGGCGTATCTCGACCTGCACGCGCACCCGGCGCTGTTCACCGCGATCAACGCCGACACGATGGAGATTTACGCCGAGCGCGTGCCCTTCGACGGCCAACTCGCGCAGCGCATGTCCGACCGCGGCGTGCAGGTCATCGTCGCCACCGATGCCGGCGAACTGCTGCCGCGCGGCTTTTCCGACCCCACCCATTTCGAGTGCAAGTTCTGCGCATGGCAGGACCGCTGCTGGAGATCCGCATGACCCCCGATGTGCTTCCTCCCCACGTCGAGCCGATGGTCGACGCGCGCGCCGCGCATGAGGCGCTGCGCATCCCGCTGCAATGGCTCAACAACAAAACCCAACGCCGTGCACGCGGCGTGCCGGCCTATCGCATCGGCCACCTGATCCGGTTCCGGCTCAGCGAACTGGAGCGGTGGCGCGATCGCAACGCGACCGTGATCGTGCCCGGCCAGGAGGTCGTCGATGGCGAATGACTGGCTCGACTTCAATGATGCCGAGTCCGCCACGCCCGCACCGCGGCAGGACGATGCCCGTGAAACGATCCGCCAGGCGTTGATCGATCGCTTGGACACAGTGCTGGCGTCGCTGTTTCCCGCCGGCAAATCGCGCCGCGGCAAGTTCGTGATCGGCGATGCGCTCGGCAGTCCGGGCGACAGCTTGGAAGTCGTGCTCACCGGCGAGAAGGCGGGCCTGTGGACCGATCGCGCCAACAACACCGGCGGCGACGTGTACGCCCTGATCGCTGAGCATTTTCGCATCGATGTACATGCCGAGTTTCCGCGCGTGCTGGAAGAGGCGGGGCGTCTGCTGGGACGTGCGTCCGCGACGCCGATCGCGAAACTGAAAAAGGCGCCGCCGATGGACGACCTCGGTCCGGCGACCGCGAAGTGGGACTACCTCGACGCCGACGGCCAGTTGATCGCGGTGGTCTACCGCTACGATCCGCTGGGCGGCAAAAAGGAGTTCCGGCCCTGGGATGCGAAGCGCCGCAAGATGGCGCCGCCGGAGCCGCGGCCGCTGTACCACCAGCCGGGGATCGCAACCGCGGACACCGTGGTCCTGGTCGAAGGCGAGAAATGCGCGCAGGCGCTGATCGATGCCGGCATCGTCGCGACGACCGCGATGCACGGGGCGAACGCGCCGGTCGACAAGACCGACTGGTCGCCGCTGGCCGGCAAGGCGCTGCTGCTGTGGCCGGACAAAGACGTGCCGGGCTGGGAGTACGCGACGGCCGCGGCGCAGGCGACGCTCGCCGTGGGCGCGACCAGTTGCGACGTGCTGTTGCCGCCCGACGACCGGCCCGAGGGTTGGGACGCCGCCGACGCGTTGGCAGAAGGATTCGATGTCGCCGGCTTCATCGCGTCCGGCCCGCGCATGTGCATCAAGCCCGCGACCGCGACGCCGACGCAGGAGGCCTCGGTGTGGGCGACCGACGACGCGCTTGCACTGTCGTTCACCACCCGCTACGCCGAGGACTGGCGCTACTGCGCCGCCTGGGGCAAATGGTTGCTGTGGGACGGTCGGCGCTGGCAGGCCGACGAGACCCTTCTGGTGCAACATCTAGTCCGGGCGGTGTGCCGCGAAGCCGCGCTGAAGGCCGACTCGCATCGCCTTGCGGCGAAGCTGGCCGCCAGCGGCACCGTCGGCGGGGTAGAGCGGCTCGGGCGCACCGACCGCCGGCACGCGGCGACGGCGGACGTGTGGGACGCCAACCAGTACGCGCTGAACACGCCGAGCGGCATCATCGACCTGCGCAGCGGTCGGCTGCGTCCGCACGATCGTGGCGAGCACCACACCCGTCTGGCCACGGCGACCCCGCGCGGCGAGTGCGCCCGCTGGCGCGCGTTCCTTGGCGATGTCACCGGCGGCGACGCCGACCTGCAGACATACCTGCAGCGCATGGCCGGCTATTGCCTCACTGGTGCAACCAGCGCGCACGCGCTGTTCTTCCTCTACGGCACCGGCGCAAACGGCAAATCGGTATTCGTCAACGTGCTGGCGACGATCCTCGGCGACTACGCGACCAACGCGCCGATGGACACGTTCATGGAAGCGCGCGGCGACCGCCACCCTACGGATCTGGCCGGACTGCGCGGCGCGCGCTTTGTCGCTTCTGTCGAAACCGAACAGGGCCGGCGCTGGAACGAGTCGAAGGTCAAGGCGATCACCGGCGGCGACAAGGTCTCGGCGCGCTTCATGCGCCAGGACTTCTTCGAGTACACCCCGCAGTTCAAGCTCGTCATTGCCGGCAATCACAAGCCCGCCATCCGCAACGTCGACGAAGCGATGAAGCGGCGCATGCACCTGATCCCGTTCACGGTGACGATTCCGACCGAACGCCGCGATCCGAAGCTCACCGAGAAGCTGCTCGCCGAGCGCGACGGCATCCTCGCCTGGGCGCTGGCCGGCTGCCTGCAGTGGCAGCGCACGGGGCTGCAACCGCCCACGAGCGTGGTCTCGGCGACCGAGGAGTATTTCGAGTCCGAAGATGCGCTCGGGCGGTGGCTCGACGAACGCTGCGTGCGCGAGATCAACGCCAAGGCACTGACCGGCGAGTTGTTCAACGACTGGAAGGCCTGGGCCGAAGCGGCAGGCGAGTTCGTGGGCTCGCAGCGCCGGTTCTCGGACCTGCTGATCACGCGCGGCATCGAGAAGTGGCGCAATCCTCTTGGCGTGCGCGGTTTCCGCGGCATCGGACTCAAGGCCGCACCCAAGGCCAGCTACACCCCCTACGCCGATTTCTGACCCTTTCCACCGACCCGTCTGACGCAGTCGCCACAGCCCATGATTAACCCCCACGCGTGCGCGCACACGCACGTATAGGGAATAACCATGAACTGTGGCGTCTGCGTCAGGCCCGATCCCCACAGGACTCCGCAATGACCCGCACCCTCCTCGCGCTCGACCTCGGCACCACCACCGGCTGGGCGCTGCGCACCCCTGATCGCCGCATCGTGAGCGGCAGCCAATCGTTCAAGCCGAAACGCTTCGAGGGCGGCGGCATGCGCTTCCTGCGCTTCGCCCGCTGGCTGGACGAACTCCAGACACTCTCGGGCGGACTGCACATGCTCGCGTTCGAGGAAGTGCGCCGGCATGCCTCCACCGATGCGGCGCACGCCTATGGCGGATTCCTCGGCCAGCTCTCTGCTTGGTGCGAACAGCGCCAGATCCCGTACCAGGGCGTGCCCGTGGGCACGATCAAGAAGCACGCCACCGGCAAGGGCAATGCAAACAAGGACGCGATGCTCGCTGCGGTGCGGGGCTGGGGTTACGTCCCGGTCGACGACAACGAAGCGGACGCGCTCGCGCTGCTGCACTGGGCCATCGCGCAGGAGCGCATCGCATGACCGTATGGACGATCGAAAATGTCGAGCACCGCTTCCACGAGGCGGCCGTGACTTCGTACCGCCTGCCTCCCGCCCGTGTCGCCGGCTACGTCACGATGTGGCCCGAGATCGCACGCCAGTCGTGGGAAGGCTATGCGGATGAGCTGACGGTCTTGCGCATCCCTGCCTCCCCTGCAGCCATTGATCGCCTCGTCGAGACCACCCGATGGCTGCTGTGGCTCGACGAATCGCAGCGCCATCTGATCTGGGCGCGCGCCCGCTACGTGCCGTGGAAGGCGATCTGCAAGGCGTACGGGTGCTCGAGGGTCACCGCATGGCGTCGCTGGCGGCATGCGTTGGCGCTGATCGTGGTCGAACTCAACGGGCAACCGCCACGCATCGCAGACGAAACCGCAGCGTCGCGCGACGTGACGCAAGCGGTCGCAAGCGCAGATGCGGAATCGTAAAACGCTTGCGTTTTCAACGAAACACGACCCCCTCTCGCGATGTATCTTGTGCCCCACGGTCGACTTGCTCCCTGAAGCGCAACGCCCTCAACGCAGCAGCGACCGAGAAGGACAGAAGGTGACCCACAAGGTCTACGGGTCCTTCCTGCGCCTCGCCTAGAGCGGGGGGCAGAGCCGCAGAACCCCGCTAGCGTCACACCGCAAACCGAGGTTTGCACGGGTTGCAGTTTGCACCCCGGTTTGCACCCAAGTCATTGTCCCCCTGCCCGTCGATCGTTGTGACTCGTTCCCCTGCGAGCGCGACGGTCGGCGGGCTTCTTTTTGAGCCCACGATGCCCAACGCCCTCAACGTCGAGACCCGCCAGGTCGAGGCGCTGATTCCGTATGCCCGCAATCCACGCACGCACAGCGACGCGCAGATTGCGCAGCTCGCGGCGAGCATCGTGGAGTTCGGCTGGACCAATCCGATTCTGGTCGATGGCGACAACGGCGTGATCGCCGGCCACGGCCGGCTGCTCGCCGCGCGCAAGCTGGGCATGACCGAGGTGCCGGTGATCGAACTGGCACACCTGACCCCGGCGCAGAAACGCGCGCTGGTCATCGCCGACAATCGTCTGGCGCTCGACGCCGATTGGGACGAGGCGATGCTGGTGCTCGAACTGGCGGACCTCGCGGACGTCGGTTTCGAGCTGGATCTGACCGGCTTCTCGGCGAACGAAATCGAACGCTTGCTCGATGCGGTCGAAACGACCGAGCCGGCCAACGCATCCGATGTGCCCGACGCCGATCGTGATACCGACGCGGTCGAGGAGGGTGAGGAGAACGAAGACAGCGATTCCACACCGCACGTCGATCCGATCTCCCGCATCGGCGATGTGTGGATGATCGGTCCGCACCGGGTGATCTGCGGCGACGCAGCCGATCCGGCCGTGGTCGCGGCGCTCATGCGCGGCGAGACCGCGCACCTGTGCATCACCTCGCCGCCCTACGCCAGACAGCGCGACTACGCCAGCGGCATTGGCGACTGGGACGCGCTGATGCGTGGCGTCTTCGGCGCGGCACGGATTGCGCTGCGCGACGATGCGCAGTTGCTCGTCAATCTCGGTCTCGTCCACGACGACAACGAAGTGCAGCCGTACTGGGACGGCTGGATGGCGTGGATGCGCGCGTCTGGCTGGCGTCGTTTCGGCTGGTACGTCTGGGACCAAGGGCCGGGACTGCCGGGCGATTGGCGTGGACGCCTCGCGCCGAGCTTCGAGTTCGTCTTCCACTTCAACCGCAGCAACCGCAAGCCGAACAAGACCGTGCCCTGCAAGTTCGCCGGGCAGGACATCCACCTGCGCGCCGATGGCTCGTCCACCGCGCTGCGCGGCAAGGATGGCGGGGCGCTGGCGTGGTCGCACGAACACCAGCCGACGCAGGAGATGCGGATTCCGGACTCGGTGATTCGCGTCATGCGTCAAAAGGGCAAGCTCGGCCGGGGCATCGATCATCCGGCGGTGTTCCCGGTCGCGCTGCCGACGTTCGTCATCGAGGCGTACACCGACGCGGGCGAGGTGGTGTACGAACCCTTCGGCGGCAGCGGCAGCACGTTGATCGCCTGCGAACGCACCGGGCGCATCTGTCGCGCGGTGGAGATTGCGACCGAGTATGTCGATGTCGCCATCGAACGCGTCCGTCAGCAACTCCCGGGCCTGCCGATCACGCTCGAAGCGACTGGCCAGCCCTTCGATGTGGTCGCGACCGAACGGCGCGATGGCGCGCGGGCGGCGGCATGAGTTGGGTCGCGGACAAGATCGAGCACTGGCCGCTCGCGCGGCTGTTGCCGTATGCGCGAAATGCGCGCACGCACTCGGATGAACAGGTCGCGCAGATCGCCGCCTCGATCGTCGAGTTCGGATTCACGAACCCGATCCTGGTCGGCAACGACGGCGTCATCGTGGCTGGTCACGGCCGGCTGGCCGCTGCCCGGAAACTCGGTCTGGATGGTGTGCCGGTCGTGGTGCTCGATCACCTGACGCCAACCCAGCGCCGCGCGCTGGTGATCGCGGACAACCGTATCGCCGAGAACGCGGGCTGGGATGACGCCATGCTGCGCACCGAACTGGAGGCGTTGCAGGACGACGGATTCGACCTGGACTTGACCGGCTTCGATCCGGACGGGCTCGCCGAGCTGCTGGCCGGCGAAGAAACCGACCAGGCGGGCGAGGTCGACGACGACGAAATCCCTGAGGAGGGCATCGCAGTGTTGTCGCGCCCGGGCGATCTGTGGCGGCTGGGCGAGCATCGAGTGCTGTGCGGCGACGCCACCGACGCGGCGGACTACACGCGCCTGCTGGCGGGCGAGCCGGCGGACATGGTGTTCATCGACCCGCCGTACAACGTCGACTACGCCAACAGCGCCAAGGACCGGATGCGAGGCACGCAACGCCCGATTCTCAACGACAACCTCGGCGAGGGCTTTTACGATTTCTTGCTCGCGGCGCTGACACCAACCGTGGCCCACTGTCGCGGCGCGATCTACATCGCCATGTCCTCCAGCGAACTGGACGTGCTCCAGGCCGCATTCCGTGCGGCGGGCGGTCGCTGGTCAACCTTCGTCATCTGGGCCAAGAACAAGTTCACGATGGGGCATGCCGACTACCAGCGGCAGTACGAGCCCATTCTCTACGGTTGGCCCGAAGACGCGAAGCGCCACTGGTGCGGCGACCGCGACCAGGGCGACGTCTGGCATATCAATCGGCAGCATCGCAACGACCTGCACCCGACGATGAAGCCGGTCGAACTGGTCGAGCGGTGCCTGCGCAACTCGAGTCGCCCGGGCGACGTCGTGCTCGACGGCTTCGGCGGCTCTGGGACCACCCTGATCGCCGCGCACAAGAGCGGCCGGCGCGCGCGACTGATGGAACTCGACCCGAAGTACGTCGACGTGATCGTGCGCCGCTGGCAGACCTGGAGCGGCGAGCAGGCGGTGCGTGACGACGATGGCGTGGCGTTCGACGACGCGGCAAACGCGATTCCGTGAATTCGCCGATCCGCACGCCGGCTCTCTACAACGAAATCGAACCCTATCTCTGCGTATGGCTCAACAATCAGATCGCCGCCGGCCTGATTCCGCCGGGGCGCGTCGATGGGCGCGACATCCGTGACCTCGACGCGAACGACCTCGCGGGCTATCGCCAAGTCCACCTGTTCGCGGGCGTCGGCGGCTGGGCCTACGCCGCCCGGCTCGCAGGCTGGCCCGACGACGTCGAGTTGTGGAGCGCCTCGTGTCCGTGCCAGCCGTTTTCGGTTGCCGGCAAGCGCGCCGGGACCGACGATCCACGGCACCTATGGCCCGACGTGTTTCGGCTCGTCGGTGCCCGACGGCCCGCTGTATTGGTGGGAGAGCAGGTTGCGGCAGCGGTTGGCCAGCATTGGCTCGACCGAGTGTTTGCTGACCTGGAAAGCCTCGGTTACGCCTGCCGGGCGATCATTATCCCGGCTTGTGCCATCAACGCGCCCCATCGCCGAGATCGCCTGTGGTTTGTGGCTCACACCGACGATGCGCGACTACAAGGATTCTCCGGGAATGTCGCTGGCGCCGAGGCGCGACGGCGCGTCGCGGACGGACTACCTGCCGAGGCAGGTGTACGCGACAGTGCGTGCGTTGTGGGCGACGCCGACGGCCTCGGCGGAGAAGTCGATCCGCACGCCGGAGGGTGCGCGCCGGGAGGTCGAACGCGGCCGCTCGCCGGACCTTGCAGCGCAGACGCTGGCGTTGTGGCCAACGCCGACGAGTCTGGCGCCGCCGAAGGACGGTTACAACGGTGCGGGGAATTCGGCGGGACTGGTGGCGATTCGCGAGATTGCGATGGCGACGTGCAAGGCGCTTGGGACGACTGCGACTGGATCATCGGACACGATGGCAAGCTCCGGCGGGTCCCTCGATCCGGCATTCGTCTTCTGGCTCATGGGATTCCCGCGCGCATTCCTCGATTGCGCGCCGCCGGCAATGCGATCGTCCCGCAGCTCGCTGCGGAAGTCCTCCGCGCGCTGCGCGAAGGGTGATGCCGGATAAGCAAACGGGACCGGGTGTGATCCGGTCCCGGTGCGGTTACTCGTCGGCGAACATGAAGCTGCCGGGACCGTTGCCTTCGTCGTCGCTGAGCAGGATGAGCGTGCGCTCCTTGCCGTCACGGCACTTGACGACGAAGCCGTAGAGTTCCTCGTCCATCGGATCGTCGCTCGCGCCGGTGCAGGCGAGCGCGGCGATGGTGCCGCCGACCAAGGGCTGCAGTTGTTTGAGGTAGAAGTCGATAGGTGCGGTCATGGTGGTCTCCGGTGATGTCGTTGAGGGGACTGGATTCTCGGTGTGCGATGCCACGCATCTCCGCGCAGGAGGCCGCAGCAGCGCGCTTGGCTTTACCCGAGAACAGCGCGTTCATGGATGCAAACCCAACGCACAAGGACACATCGCATGACGACGAAAACCGATACAGATCTCGAAACCAGCATTGCGCTGCGTCACGGGGCGCAAGCCCTGCGGTGCATGCGTGAGGCACTCGAGTACGCAGCGCAGGAGATCGCTCGTTACGAGCAACAGTTCGAGAAGGCCGACGATCTCGACATGAAGGCCAAGACGCTGAACTGGGCGATCAATTACATCTGCACCAGCGTGATGAACAACGCGCGTATCGATCTTGCGGCCGCTGCGCAGGCCGAATTGCATGCCATCGCCAAACGTTCGGATTCCCCATGAGCGCGATCCGCACCTCTACGGACAACGCGCGCGATCCTCTTGAAGCGATCCGCGCGCTCGATCCTCGGCTGCCGCACGCAATACAATGCGCAGATCTTCAATTGTTGGACGCTGTTCGCTGCGACCTCGCGCAACGCTTGGCCGACGGTGACGCAGCGGACGAGACCGACTGCCGACCTTGATCTACTCGCCTGGAAGGGCAACACGACGCGCACTGTCGCGCCGTGTGCGCAACTAGCAAGCGACGTGCGGCCGTCGGCTGCACGCGCCACTGACGCGGCATCTGGCGCAAACGCGCCGTTTGCCTAATCCGCACTGAACCTGTCTGTCATTCAATCCTCGAAGCGAACGCTTGGCTTCACTGCCGAACAGCGCGTTCATGCGGACATCATCCACACCACCGCAGGACATGAAATGAACAAGGTCGACGCACTGCTGACCCGGATCGCACAGAGCAAGTTGCGTATCGAAACGCTGGAATCCCGTCGCCGGGATAGTCTGGATTTCCACGAAGTTTCGGTCTGGGAGCTGCGAGATGCCCTTGAGGCGGCCTACAACGCTGGCCTCGAGCAGGGGCGCAAAACCAAAGTCACAGGAAAATCTGCCGGCTGATCGAAAGCATCGCAAGTCGAGCACTAAATGCTTGGCTTCCATTGCGAACAGCGCGTTCATGCCGTCAGGCGACGCGCATTGCGGTATGCCACCCAACGACAAGGACACAGCCCATGAACGCAACGAACCCTACCAGCAAGACCATCGACGATGAAGTTCAATTCGCACGCCTGCGCGGCGCGGACAGCTTGCGCATGATGCGCAGAGCGCTGGCTCAGGCGCTGCATGTGGTCGAAGACAGAGTGGAACGTTACGAGGCCGCCGACGATCTTGCCGAGCAGGCCGAATGCGTCAATGTCGCGATCCAGCGTATCTGCAACGATCTGCTCCCGGG
>JANLSB010000225.1:0-6009 GCA_031362125.1 Lysobacterales bacterium
CGGCAAGCCGATGGATCGCGAAGGGTTCAATCTGTATCGCCGCGCCTTCAACAACCTTCTGGTCTGCGCAGCGACCCCGACCACAGCGGGCACATGCGCCGCAGACTGGAAGCGCGACGCGTCCGCTTTGCTGACGGAGGCGGATAGAAGCGCCGTCGACGAGATGATCGGCTACTACGTCGAATACCGGCTGCGCGGCCCTGCCGCGACCCGGGATTGTGCGGAGTGAGCCACTGCGGTGGCCTTCGGACCGTGTTCACCGCGAAGCGAGTAGGCGGGCCGAAGGGCCGTTCCGCCGATTGTGGTTTACGCCAACAGCGACCGCAGCATCCACGCGTTCTTTTCGTGGATGTTCAGGCGCTGGGTCATCAGATCGACGGTCGGGTCGTCGCCGGCACTGTCGGCGGTCTTCAGTACCTTGCGCGCGGTGCGGCAGACCGCTTTGTTGCCGACCACCAGCTGGCGCACCATCTCGCGCCAGTCGGCAGTATCGGCGAGGCCTGGTTCTTCGGCGATCGAGCTGAGCCTGATGAATTCCGCGTAGGAGCCCGGGGCATTGAACCCCAGCGCGCGGATACGCTCGGCGGTTTCGTCCAGCGCAGTCCACTGCTCGGTGTACTGGCCCTCGAACATCAGATGCAGGCTGTTGAACATCGGTCCGTTGACGTTCCAGTGGAAGTTGTGGGTTTTCAGATACAGGGTGAAGCTGTCGGCGAGGAAGCGGGACAGCCCTTCGGAGATCTTCTTGCGGTCGGATGATGCGATCCCGATATCGATCTCGCCCGTGGTGTTGTCGGCGTGGGCTTTGGTAGATTGGTTTTTGTCGGGGTTGTCGTTTTTCGATGATTTGGCCATGACTCGTCTCCAGGCGGGGGATCCATCACACTATCGTCCGACACGCCGCATTAGAAATCCGTTCTTTCGAACACAACGATAGATGTCGAGCATCGAAGCCGCCAAAAAGGCCCCTGACCCCGGCAAACCGCACGATCGCGCGCTGCAAACCGCACGGCGGGCGGTCGACGGCGGGCTGGCTCGCGACCGTGGGCGCCTGCTCGGGCTGTGGTCGCGCTGGAGCGGAAAACCGACCGATCCGGAAGCACAAAACGCTTTTGCCGACGCACTTGCGAAATCGGTCGCGGCGCGCGAAGCACGCGCCATGTCGTTGCCGACCGAGTTTGAGATCGATCAAACCCTGCCCATCGGCGGCGAGGCCGAGCGCATCGTCGAGCTGATCCGCAATCACCAGGTCGTGGTGATCGCCGGCGAAACCGGCTCGGGCAAGACCACGCAGTTGCCAAAACTATGTCTTGCCGCCGGTCGCGGCGCCGCTGGCATGATCGGCTGCACCCAGCCGCGCCGGATCGCCGCGCGCGCGGTCGCGCGACGGGTCGCCGAAGAACTGAAAACGCAGATCGGTGCGCTCGTCGGCTACCAGGTCCGCTTCAACGACAACGTCGGCGAACAGACCGCGATCAAGTTCATGACCGACGGCATCCTGCTGGCCGAAATCCAGTCCGACCGCTGGCTCTCGGCCTACGACACGATCATCATCGACGAGGCGCACGAACGCAGCCTCAACATCGATTTCCTGCTGGGCTATCTCAAACAATTGCTGCAGAAGCGCCGCGATCTGAAGGTGATCGTCACCTCGGCGACTATCGACACCGAGCGCTTCTCGCAGCATTTCGGCAATGCGCCGGTGGTGAACGTGGAAGGCCGGGGCTATCCGGTCGAAGTCCGCTATCGGCCGCTGAATGCCGGTAGCGATGCGGAGGATGATGGGCAAGCAGGCGATGGCGACAGAAGCGTACTCGACGGCATCGTGTCCGCCTGCGACGAGATCACCCGCCAGTCGCCGATGGGCGACGTGCTGATCTTCCTGCCAGGCGAGCGCGAGATCCGCGACGCCCATCAGGCGCTGGAGAAGCGCAAGTATCGGCATACCGAAGTGCTGCCGCTGTATGCGCGGCTGTCGACGCGCGATCAGGATCGCGTGTTCAACCCCGGCACGCAGCGGCGGATCGTGCTGGCGACCAATGTCGCCGAAACCTCGCTGACCGTGCCGCGCATCCATTTCGTGGTCGATCCCGGTTTCGCGCGCGTGAAGCGCTATAGCCCGCGGCAGAAACTCGACCGGCTGCACATCGAGGCGATTTCGCAGGCCAGCGCCGAACAGCGCAAGGGCCGCTGTGGCCGCATCGCGCCCGGTATCTGCTATCGCCTGTATGCAGAAGCCGATTTTGTCTCGCGTGCCCCCTACACCGACCCGGAAATCCGGCGTGCTGCGTTGGCGGGCGTGATCCTGCGAATGTTGTCTTTGGGCTTGGGGCGAATCGAAGGCCGTGCTTCAACTTCGTCGAACCGCGCGCCAGAGCAGCTTCGGAACGAAGATGCCCGGGTCATCGAGAACTTCCCGTTCCTCGAACCGCCGGATCCGCGCGCGGTCGCCGACGGTTGGCAGCAGTTGTCGGAGCTCGGCGCGATCGATGCGGACCGGAAGCTCACCCACATCGGCCGGACCATGGCGCGACTGCCGGTGGACGTGAAGTTGGCGCGGATGCTGATCGCCGCGCAGAAGCATGGCTGCCTGCGCGAGATGCTGACCATCGCCAGTTTCCTCGGCATCCAGGACCCGCGTGAGCGCCCTTCGGATCAGCGCGGCGCCGCCGATGCGGCGCACGCGGAGTTCGCGGACCCGAAGTCGGAGTTCGTCGGCATCCTGAAGCTGTGGGACGCCTATCGCGCCGCGCATGAGGACATGACCCAGTCGCAGTTGCGCAAGTGGGCTGACAAGCATTTCCTGGGCTTTCTCCGGCTGCGCGAATGGCGCGAGCTGCATCGGCAGTTGAAACTGTTGTGCGATGAGCTGCAGTGGTCATTCGACGATAGCGGGCGTAAGGCTGGCTCAAGCCCGCCATTGACAGGTGAAGACAAGACCGAAACGGTGCGCCAGGGCGCACCCTATGTGGCATTGCATCGCGCATTGATCGCTGGCCTGCCCACGCAGATCGGCAACCGCAGCGAGCGCGGGCTTTACGATGGTCCGCGCGGGCGCAAGTACACGATCTTCCCCGGCTCGCCGCTGTCGAAAAAACCGCCGCCGTGGTTGTTGTCAGCGACGCTGCTCGATACCGAAAAAGTCTGGTCGATGACCAACGCCGCGATCGAGCCGGAATGGGCGATCGACGAGTTGTCGCATCTGCTTGCGCGCCGGCATCACGACCCGCACTGGGCGCGTTCGCAGGGACGCGTGGTGGGCAGCGAGCAGATCAGTCTGTTCGGACTGGTGTTGGCGCCGAAGAAGCCGGTGCACTACGGCGCGCTGTTCCCGGTAGAATCGCGTCAGATTTTCGCCCGCGACGCGCTGGTGCCCGGCGAGATCAATACCCGCGCCGGTTTCCTTCAACGCAATCTCGCCACGTTGGCGAAAGCGAAGGAAGAAGAAGCCAAGCGGCGTCGCGCCGGGCTGATCGTCGACGAAGACTGGCAGGCGAAGTGGTACCTCGACCGTCTGCCGCCGCAGGTCCACAACCAGCAGGCGCTGGACGCGTGGTACGGAAAGCTGCCGGCGATGGAGAAAGCGAAACTCGAATGGTCGTTCGACGATCTGATGGTCGGCGGCGCCAGCGATGCCGAACGTTTTCCTCCGTATCTGCGGCTGGGCGATGTGCGGCTGGCGGTGAAGTACCGGTTCGAGCCCGGCGCGCCCGACGACGGCATGACCATCGTCGTGCCGTTGCATCTGCTCAATGCACTCGATCCCGCGCAACTGTCGTGGCTGGCACCTGGGTTCGTCGCCGACAAGGCTGTGGCGCTGATCAAATCGCTGCCGAAAATCCTGCGCCGCAATTTCGTGCCGGCGCCGGATTTCGCCCGCGCCTTTGCCGAGGCGTTTCCGCAGCCCGATGTCGACAGCATCGAAGGCGCGCTGGCGCGATTCCTCAGGAAGCTCACCGGCGTCGACGTGAGCGCGATCGACTTCGATGTCGACGGTATCGACCCGCATCTGCGCGCCAATCTGCGGTTGATGCATGCGGACGGACGGAACGTGCTGGTGGAGTCGCGAGATCTGCAGGATCTGCGCGCACGCTTCGGAAAACAGGCTGCGGATGCGTTTTCGGCGCGCGCGGCGGAAGGCCTTGCGCAGCGCGGATTGACCGATTTTCCGGCGGTGCCGATTCCTCTGTCGGTGTCGGGCGCCGGTGGCGTTCCCGCATACCCCGCGCTGCACGATGACGGCGACAGCGTGTCGTTGGCGGTGCATGCCGACCGCGCCGAGGCGCAGCATCATCACCCGCAGGGCGTCCGCCGCCTGCTGCGCATCGCGTCCATGGAGAAGCTCAGGCACGCGCGCAAACAATTGCCGGTGCAGGCCAAGACCTCGCTGCTGTACGCGGCGATCGAATCCCAGTCGCCGCGCCGGGATGGCCTGAAGGACAGCGATCGCCTGCGTCAGGATCTGGTCGAAGGCGCGTTCGCCGCGCTCGCCGCCGAAGGTCTCGATGCGATCCGCGACGCCGCCGCATTCGCGCAGCGTCGCGATGCCATCGCGAAACAATTGTTCGCAGAAGCGATGACCCGGCTGCAGCAGGCCGAAGCCATCCTCACGCGCGTCGCCGAAGTGCGCGCCGCGCTGGAATCGAAACTCATGGGTTGGGCGAAGGCCAATCTCGACGATATGCACGCGCAGCTCGTTGCGCTGGCGGCGCCGGGCTTCCTGCGCGACACGCCGGCCGATGCGCTGAGCGAATATCCGCGCTATCTCAAGGCAATGACCCTGCGCGCCGAGCGCGCGCTGCGCGATCCGGTGCGCGATCAGGCGCGGATGCTGGAACTCAAACCGTTCGCCGATGCGCTCGCCGATGCGCGCCAGCGCGGCATCGATGCGTCCTCCGGATGGCAGGCGTTGCGCTGGGATCTTGAAGAGTTCCGGGTCTCGCTGTTCGCGCAGGAATTGGGCGCGAAGGGCGGCATCTCGGCAAAGAAGCTGGCGACGCGGCTTGCGCGGTTGATCTAGCGCCGGACATCGGGTCGTCGATCCATTGCTCCAAAGCGCCTTTACACCGCCTGTTTGCAGGGCGGTCTCGCCCTGCGCGCTATCTCAATGCGGCTGCAGTCGACGAGAGGCTGCCGTCGTTCGGCGCCGGTTTCACACCCAGCAGGTGCGCAAGCAGGGGATAGAGATCCACGTTGTCGAACGGCGCCAGCACGACGCCGCTGCGGAATGGGGGGCCGTTGGCGACGAACACCGAACGCATCGTCGGATCTTCCGGCGCGAAGCCGTGTTCGCCCTTGATCGGCTGCGTCTGCGGCGGATTCTGGCGGCCCTGCACGCGCCAGCCGGTGTCGACCTGGCAGACGATGGGCGGGATCCGCGGATGACTGCCATAGCGCCAGACTGCAGGAAGCTGTCCTTTGCGCCAGCATTCGAAATGATCGTGTTTGCCGACGAAGGTGCGTGTGACAACATCGACACAGCCCGCATGCGGTCGCAGCCCGATGAAGGTGCCCCACCATTCGATGTCGTAGTACGCAGCATCGAGCATGTCGTCCAGCAATACGCTGTTCGCCTGCGGTACATCGGCCATGCCGTGGTCGGAGACCACGATCAATGTGGCGTCGTCGCCAAGACCGCGCGCGGCCAGACCGTGGCGCACCTGCGCCAGTCCGCTGTCGATCTCGCGGAGCGACGCCAGCGCAAGTCCGGAGTGTGCGCCAGCGATGTGTGCGGCCACGTCGTACTGGTCGAAATACAGGGTGACCAGCTGCGGGCGCTTGCTCTGCGGTAGATCCAGCCACGCCAGCACCTGATCGACGCGCGCGGCGGGTGACAGGCTCTTGTCGAACGGGCGGCTGTAGCGTGGCCGCTGCCCGGCGATTTCCGCGCGCGATCCCGGCCAGAACATGGTCGCCGCGATGCCGCCCTGTCTTTGCACGGTCGCACAGATCGGCTCGCCGGGCAAAAGTCCGGTTCAGCAAATCCAGAAAAGCGTCCGGCGTGCGCAC
>JANLSB010000263.1:0-6904 GCA_031362125.1 Lysobacterales bacterium
CTACCAGCGGATGGCCCCAGGCCGGGATCGGTTTGAGCGAGGCATAGATCATCGCGGTGGAATAGACCGCCGCGACGCAGACGATCGCCAGCATGCCGGCGGTCAGGCGTGTCGGCCAGCCGGAGCCCGACAACCACATCACGGCGAACAGCGTCGCCGCGGACGCGAAGCAGGCGATCGCGAACACGCCTTCGCGCGACATCCACGAGCTGCGCCACTGCGAGAATGCGCGCCAGACGCGCATCGGTTTGCCGAGATGCCACAGCGACGCGATCACGCCGACAGCGACCAGCGCCGCGCCGGCCAGCAATCCGAACATCCAGCCCAGGCCGTCGAACCACTCGGGCTTGTCGCCCACCGCGATCCGCAGTGCGAGCCAGAACCATAGGCCGAAGCCTGTGCCGGAAAGCGTGGTGAAGACGATGACGGAAAAAGCCGGGTGCATCTCAAAGCCTCGTATCGAGCGGGAAGCCGATAAACCGCATGTCATTCCGAACATGGCGCAGCCGTGGATGACGCTGTTGTTGATCGTACGCGGACAGCAGACCCCTCACCCCGATGAAGCCGGGATTCGGGATGACAGGGGAAAAGGTGGTGGCGGAGTTCTGTACAACAGTGCGCGCGCAGAAAATCTTCATCGCGACAACACCTTGTCCAGCCAGCGCAGCAGCGGCGGCAGTGATTGCGTATCGAGCGATTCCGGCGGCGTCGACGGCGGCGTCATCGTTTCGTTCTCGCCCGCGCGGCGCGGACGCGGCGGCAGATAGCGGTTCACCGGCGCGTAGCCCAGTTCCGGCATCAGCGCCACGCCGCCGCGTTCGGCCACCAGTTTCGAAACGTCGGAATCCGGGTCGCCGAGGTCGCCGAAGTGGCGAGCCTTGGTCGGGCACGCCTGCACGCATGCGGGCTGACGATCTTCTTCAGGCAGATGCTCGTTGTAGATGCGGTCGACGCAGAGCGTGCATTTTTTCATCACGCCTTCGACCGGGCTGTACTCGCGCGCGCCATACGCGCACGCCCATGAGCACAGTTTGCAGCCGATGCATTTGTCCTCGTCGACCAGGACGATGCCGTCTTCGGCGCGCTTGTAGCTGGCACCGGTAGGGCAGACGGTAACGCAGGCCGGGGTTTCGCAGTGCAGGCACGACCTCGGGAAGTGCAGGGTCGTTGCGGGTTGCGCCTGAGACGTTTCAGGTGTCGAGCTGCAGCCTGAGGTCGCAGCCACTTCGTAACTGTGGATCCGATTGAACCAGACACCGGTCGGGTCTTTGCCGTAGGGCTGTTCATCGGTGAGCGGCCCTGCGATACCGCCCGCGTTCCATTGCTTGCAGCTCACCGCGCAGGCATGGCAGCCGACGCAGGTGTCGAGATCGATCACCAGTCCGAGCTTGATTTTCGACGGTAGCGGCAGGTCGGTCATTGGGTCTTTGTCCTGCGCAAATCCGCGCCGTAGCGCAGCGGCGCGTCATCGGCAGTTTCGAACGCGATCGGTACGAACTGCGGTGCGCTCATGCCGACGGTGTCGGCCTTGCGGATCGACACGCGCAGATCGAACCACGCCGCCTGCCCGGTGACCGGGTCGGCGTTGGCGTAATCGCCGCGCGGGGTGATGTCGGAAATCAGATGGTTCAGCAGAAAGCCTTTCTCGGCTTCCGGTGCGTTCTTCGCGAGCTTCCACGCGCCCTTGCGCTTGCCGATCGCGTTCCAGGTCCACACCGTATCCGGCTGCACGTTGCCAGCGAACTTCGCCTGCACCGTGATCGTGCCGTGGTGCGAGGACACTTCGATCCAGTCTTCGTCGACGATGCCGTAACGCGCGCCGGTGTCGGCATGCAGATACAGATAATTGCGTGCGGTGATCTGCCGCAGCCAGGCGTTCTGCGACCCCCAGGCGTGGTACATGAACATCGGGCGCTGGGTGATGGCGGACAGCGGCAATGCCTCGCCGTTGGTCTGCGCGGATTCGAAGGGTTCGTACCACAGCGGCAGTGGATCGAAATACGTCGCGACGCGTTCGCGATGTTCTTCCGGCGGCTGCAGCGCGCCGTGGCCCTGCGCGGCGAGACGGAATTTCTGCAGCGTTTCCGAATACAGCTGCAGCACGATCGGTTCGGTGGTGGCGATGAAGCCGAAGCGGTGCGCCCACTGCAGGTAATCGCGGTTCGCCATCTTGTAATAGCGCGCGGATTCGGGGATCGGCGCATGCCAGAAGCCGCCGTGCTCGATGTAGCGCTGCAGCTGCTGCGGATTCGGCGCGCCCTTGCCGGTCTCGCTGCCGTCTTCGCCACGCCAGCCGGCGAGCAGGCCGACGCCCGGCGCGCGCTCGTGATGCACCATGTAATCGGCATAGTCGCGGTAGATCGGCGCGCCGTCCGCGTCGCTCATGCCCGGCAGGCCCAGACGCGCGCCGAGATCCAGCAGCACCGACTGGAAGCCGCGCACATCGCGCGGGCGGCCGTCGCTGTCGAGCTGCGTCGCCGGATCGAACACCGGGTGGCGGATCGCATCGGAGGCGCCGTCGGCATCGGAGATGGGCCGGTCGAGCAGGCTGATCGCGTCATGGCGTTCGAGATACGTCGTATCCGGCAGCACCAGATCGGCGTAGGCCACCATCTCGCTGGCGTAGGCGTCGCTGTAGATGATGCGTGGAATCCTGTATTCGCCGTCGGCGTCCTTGTCGGTGAGCCAGCGCATGGTCTCGCGGGTGTTCATCGCCGAGTTCCAGCTCATGTTGGCCATGAACATCAGCAGTGTGTCGATTCTGTACGGGTCGCCGGCGTGCGCGTTGCGGATCACCGTGTGCAGCAGGCCGTGCGCGGACAGCGGGTACGCCCATGAGAACGCATGATCGATCCGGCGCGGCTGGCCGTTCGCATCGACCACCAGATCTTCCGGTCCGTGCACGAAGCCCAGCGGCGCGGCGTCGAGCGTGCCGTTCTCGCGGCGCAGTTTCCCCGGGCGGTTCGCAGGCGGCATCGGTTTCGGGAACGGCGGCTGATAGCGGAAACTGCCCGGCGCATCGACCGCGCCGAGCAGCAGCTGCAGCACGTGCAGTGCGCGGCAGGTGTGGAAGCCGTTGCTGTGCGCGCTGATCCCGCGCATCGCGTGCATCGACACCGGGCGGCCGATCATTTCCTTGTGTTCACGGCCCCAGCTGTCGGTCCACGCGATCGGCAGCGTGAGATTGCTCTCGAATGCAGCTTCCGCCATCTCACGCGCGATGCGGCGGATGGTGTCGGCGGGAATGCCGCAGCGCTCGCTCACCGCATCCGGCGAATACTGCGGATCCAGATAGCGTTCTGCGAGCAGTTGGAAGACGGGCACGGCGATGCGGCCGTCGGGCAGGGTGTATTCGCCGACGACGGCGGGATGGATGTCGATGGCGTTGGCGTCGACTGCAGCATGCGTGGTGCGATTCCAGCACAGTGGTTTGCCTGCGGCATCGCGCGCGAACAGGCCATCATCGGCGCCGCCGGGGTTGCGGATCACCAGCCAGTGCGCGTTCGCGTAGCGCACGAGATAGTCCAGATCAATGCGGTCGCTGCGCAACAGTTCGTGGATCAGCGCGAACGCGAACAGGCCGTCGGTGCCCGGACGGATGCCGATCCATTCGTCGGCGATCGCGCCGTAGCCGGTGCGCACCGGATTGATCGCGACGATCTTCGCGCCGCGCGCTTTCAACTTGGACAATCCAAGTTTGATCGGATTGGAGTCGTGGTCTTCGGCCACACCCCAGAGCATGAAGTAGCGGGTGTGCTCCCAGTCGGGTTCGCCGAATTCCCAGAAGCTGCCGCCGATCGTGTACAGCCCGCCTGCGGCCATGTTCACCGAGCAGAAGCCGCCGTGCGCGGCGTAGTTGACGGTGCCGAACTGCTGCGCCCACCAGCCGGTGAGCGCCTGCGACTGGTCGCGACCGGTGAAGAATGCGAGTTCGTCGGGATTTCTTTCCCGGATCGGTTTCAGCCATGACGTCGCCAGCGCCAACGCTTCGTCCCATTCGATTTCGCGGAACTCGCCGCTGCCGCGTTCGCCGGTGCGCAACAGCGGCTTGCGCAGCCGCGCCGGCGAGTAGTGCTGCATGATCCCGGCCGAACCCTTGGCGCAGAGCACGCCCTTGTTCACCGGGTGATCGGGGTTGCCCTGGATGTAGCGGATCTGACCATCCTTGATCCAGACGCGGATGCCGCACCGGCACGCGCACATGTAACAAGTGGTGGTCTTGAACTCGTCGCCGGGCGAGGGCGAGAGATTGAGTGCGGGTTGTCGCATCCCGCCATTGTGCCTGCCGGGAGCGCCGGCAGGCGAGCATGGGTCCAACGAGGCCTACTTCGGCGGATCGATCTTGATGGTCGGGTCGTTGAAGCGCGAGTAATGGACGGTCATCATGTTGCTGGTCTTGCCGGTGGCGCCGGTGGTCTCGATCTTCACTGGATACCCGTCCATCCCCACCCAGATCAGTGATGTCGTGGGGGTCTTGTCGGTCCGCGACATCCGGTATTTCCGGGTCGGTTTGCCGCTGACCGTGTCCATACCTAGCGCTTCGACCTGCATCCGGTCCATCTCGCGGAAGGTCTGCTCGTTGCCGCGCCACTGGTTGGAGGTGCCTTTGGGCATCGGCACCTTCATGCTGCGTCCCTGCACGTTCATGTACATCGTATCGCCGATGATGTATTGCGTGCCCATCGGCATCTGCATGCGGTAGCGGTCCGGCGCGACGAAGTCCATCTCCATCTTGGGTACCCGTTTGTCGCTGCCTTCCATCGTGGCGTGATAACTGCGCAACGCCAGGAACTTGATGCTGAGCGCCTTCATGTCTTCCTTCGGACCGGCCCAGGCGGTGGCGGCGAGCAGCGACAGCGGAACGAGCAGCCACGCGAGGCGAGGGGCGAGGATGGGACGAAACGGGGACGACATCGGCGATACTCCGGTCATGTGAAACGGCATTATCCGCATTAGCGCAGAATCTGGACAAAACCGGCCACGCCGGCCCACGGCTTGCCGATCAACTACGCAGGAACATGATGGACCCCAGCGACGCGACCCTGTGGCGTTTGTGGCTGTTTCTCGGCCTGCTTGCGGCGCTGTCGCTCGCCGAGCGGTTGCGCCCCGGGCCGAATCCGCCGCAGCGGCGGACACGACGCTGGCCGGCGCATCTGGCGCTGGTCGCGCTCGACACCGCGCTGGCGCGGCTGCTGCTGCCGGCCGGCGCGTTCGGCGCGGCGATGTGGGCGCAGTCCGCCGGGTTCGGTCTGTTCAATCTGAAGCCGGATGCGCTGCCGATGTGGCTGGAAGCGCTGCTGACCGTGCTGTTGCTGGATCTGGCGATCTATTGGCAGCACCGCTGGCTGCATGCGGTGGACTGGCTGTGGCGGCTGCATCGCACCCATCACACCGACACCACGCTCGATGCCAGTTCCGCATTGCGCTTCCATCCGCTGGAGATCCTGCTGTCGCTGGCCTACAAATGCGCGCTGGCGATCGTGTTCGGCGTGGATCCTGCGGTGCTGCTGGTGTTCGAGGCGCTGCTGTCGAGCTTCGCGCTGATGACCCACGCCAATCTGTCGCTGCCGCCGCGTCTGGATACCGTGCTGCGCTGGGTACTGGTGACGCCGGCGATGCACTGGATCCACCACAGCACCCATCGCGACGAACAGCAGCGTAATTTCGGCTTCCACATCAGCGTCTGGGACCGACTGTTCGGCAGTTACGCAGCGCAGTCACGCGATCGGCCGCAGACCTTCGGCGTCGAGGGCGTGGCGTTGGAGCGCGCGACGCGCATCGTCGATCTGCTGCGCGAGCCGTTCCGCGCAGATGCGCCAGCCGACTCAATCCGGGATGTGTAGATCGCGCAGCCAGAGTGCCAGTGCGAACTGCTTCGGCATCGGCGTGGACAGCGCATAGAGTGCTTCGGCGAGCGTAGCGAGATCGTCGACGGTGTCGACATCGCATAGACGGCGCAGGCTTGCTACCGATGCGTCGCCGAGCCGATCGAGAAAACGCGCAGCGGTATCGGCCTGCGACCACGGTGTTTCCGTCCACGCCGCTTCCGGCACCGCGACCCGGGTCGCGAACAGCCAGAAGCCGCCGTCTTCGCTGGGTCCGAGCGCGTGGTCATGGCTGTTTAGCGAGGCGCACGCCGTCAGCAGATCTTCCGCCCGCAGCTGTGGCGCGTCGGCGCCGATCAACACTGCGCGACCATGTCGTTCGCGCATGACCTGGCACACCTGGCGCATGCGTGCGCCCAGATCGCCATCGCCCTGTGCGATGCGCGGCAGGTCGCTCCAGATCGGCGCATCCAGCGCTTCGGTTTCCGCCACTGCCCAATACGCAACCAGTCCGGGCATCTTCGCCTGCGCCTGCATCACGACGTCGGCCACCGCCGCAGCCGCAAGGCGGTGGAAGGTTTCCGCCGCGTCTTGCCCGATCGCCTGCGCGAGCCGGGTCTTCAGCGGCGAATGGCCGGGTGTTTTGACGAAGATCGCCAGGCCCGTGCTGGCAGCTGTCATCGACGCGCCTCGCGCCAGGCTTGATCGGCAGTGAGCCGAAGATGACGCAGGGTCGTACGCAGCCAGCCGCGTTCGGCGTATCTGCGGGCGCTGGTGACCAGCGCGGCATCGATCTCGCGCAGCGGCAGCCCGGCGCGCCGCGCACGCCAGACCAGTGCGTGGTCTTCGCCGTAGACCAGCTCCGTGTCGAAGCCTTCGAGGCGATCGAATTCCAGCCGTGGAATCAGCAAGCCCTGATCGCCGAACGGCAGACCGAGCCGCCGCGAGCGCCAGTTCGCGCCGGCAGCGTTCACGCGCATCGCGCAACCCAATCGATGCGCGCTATCCGTATCGAAACGCAGCCGGAACCAGCCAAGCGCGGGTTCGCCGCCTTGGAGAAAAGCGCACAAAGCGGGCAG
>JANLSB010000296.1:0-15651 GCA_031362125.1 Lysobacterales bacterium
TTCCGATCGATCTCGACGGCAAAACAGCGCTGATCGCCGTCCGCATGTGGACGGCGACGCGATGCGCTCAACCCATCTGCTGCTGAAACACCACTTCCTCGTAAGGCTGCACCACCACCCAGCCTTCGCCCGCGAAGCGCAGCTGGACGCTTTCGCCCGAACCCCGGCCCATCAGCGTGCGCAGATTGATGTCGGTGACGATGTCCGGCGACAGCCCGCCCGACCAGGCGACGGTGGCGTTGGGATCGGTGAACACCGGGCCGGTGGACGCATTGACCGGCAGCGTCAGCGGCTCGTAGTGCGCGGTGATGGCGATCAGACCATGGCCGCTCAGCTTCACGTTGAACAGGCCGCCGGCCATCATCCCGGCGACTTTGCGCATCATCGTGATGTCGTAGGAAATCGTCGACTCGATCGCCAGCACGTCGTTGCCGTTGACGAAAATCGATTCGCCGTTGAGGCGGAGCAGCATGATCTTCTTGCCGATGTCGGCCAGATACACGCGGCCCTGTCCTTCGATCTTCATCAGCGACATGCCCTCGCCGGTGAGGGTCTTCTTCAGCAGACCGCCAAAGCCCTGATCGAGCAGGCCCTGACGGGTGAACTTGATATTGCCCTTGCGCGCGATCATCGAACCGGCCTTGGCCCAGATCATGCCGTCGACGCGGGCTTCGAGCATATGCGAGCTTTCCAGCTCGAAGGCGTCGCCGGAGAGATCTTTTTCCTTCGACGAGGACAGGAATTCCTGCAGGGTTTTCACGGTCATGGGGCGAGACTCCGGTGGTATTTGAGATGATACGGGCATTGTCGGCGCAGACAGGCTGCGGCACCATCCCGCCACGCCCGACCTGCCGAGAGTGCCGCCATGTCAACGATCATCCGGATTGTCCATGCCGCCGTCGATGAGCCGCGGACGCCGGTCGACGCGGACCGGCTGATCTCCGGCCAGCCCACCCAGGCAGTGGCCAATGCCTATTCCAGTGGCGACCAGCGCTTCCACTGCGGTATCTGGGAGGGCGATATCGGCGCTTGGCGGGTGCGCTATACCGAGCACGAGCTCTGCCACATGCTCGCGGGCAAGGTGCGGATGACCGGCGACGATGGCAGCGAAACGATGGTCAGCGCCGGGGACAGCTTCGTGATTCCTGCGGGTTTCGAGGGCGTCTGGGAGGTGCTGGAGCCGGCGCGGAAGCTGTATGCCGTGTACGAACCAGGGGCCTGAGTCGGGGCTCAGCGCGGCCCGCGCTACAATCCACCGGTTTGCTCAAGCCTCCGGAGTCACTTATGTCCCAACTCGCCTTTCGCCGCGTCCTGCTCAAACTTTCCGGCGAGGCCCTCATGGGCGATGAGGACTACGGCATCGACCCGAAAGTGATCGGCCGCCTGGCCCGTGAAGTCATCGAAGTCCGTGAGGCGGGCGCCGAAATCGCGCTGGTCATCGGCGGCGGCAATATCTTCCGCGGGGCGGGCCTGGCCGCCGGCGGCATGGACCGGGTCACTGGCGACCAGATGGGCATGCTCGCCACCGTCATCAACGCGCTGGCGATGCAGGATTCGCTGGAGAAACTCGGTGCACGCTGCCGGGTGATGAGCGCAATCAAGATCAACGACGTGTGCGAAGACTACATCCGCCGTCGCGCCGTACGCCATCTGGAAAAAGGCCGGATCACCATCTTCGCCGCCGGTACCGGCAACCCGTTCTTCACCACCGACTCCGGAGCCGCGCTGCGCGCGATCGAGATCGGCGCGGATCTGCTGCTGAAGGCGACCAAGGTCGACGGGGTATACGACAAGGACCCGAAGAAGTATCCGGATGCCGTGCGCTACGACACGCTGACCTACGACGAGGTGATTTCGCGCGATCTGCAGGTGATGGACACCGCCGCGTTCGCGCTTTGCCGCGACAGCCGCCTGCCGCTGCGGATTTTCGACATGAGCCAGCCGGGCGTGCTGCTGCGGATTCTCCGCGGCGAGAAGATCGGCACGCTGGTGACGCCGGGACGTTGAGCCACCGCATCCCTTGCCGTGCCGAAATCGATACGCATGAAAAAGCCGACGCCTTGAAGCGTCGGCTTTTTTGCGCAGATGGATTGCGCGGTTACTTTTTCTTCGGCGGCGGAGCGACCGGCGCGCGACCGCCGATATTGCGTTCGAAGAACTGGAACAGCTTCGTGTAATAGGCGATCTGATTCTCTTCCTTCACGAAACCATGGCCTTCGGTCGAGTAATACATGGTTTCGACCGGCTTGCCCACCGCTTTGAGCGCACGCGCCATCGCCTCGGAATGCGACTGCGGTGCGCGTACATCGGCACCACCGGCGGCAAGGAAGACCGGCACCTTGATCCGCGAAGCGAGCTTGTTCGGCGATGACGCGTCCAGATCCTGCTTGCCCAGATTGTCGGCGAGGAAGTCTTTGCCATAAGAAGACTGGCTGATATCGCCGCGCCCCCACAACATGTTCAGATCGTAGACGCCGACGTACCCGACCGCGCACTTGTACAGATCCGGCTCTTTGGCCACTCCCATCAGCGATGCATAAGCGCCGTAACTGGCGCCGTAGATGCAGATGCGGTTGCGATCGGCGATACCTTCACGGATCGCCCACTGGGTGGCGTCGGTCAGGTCGTCCTGCATCGTCAGGCCCCACTGCTTCTGGCCCAGTTCGCGGAACTGCTTGCCGTAACCGCCGGAGCCGCGGAAATTCACCTGCAGCACCGCATAGCCGTGCGCCGTCATCATCTGCACGTCGCGGTCGTAACCCCAGCTGTCCTGCACGCCGAACGGGCCGCCATGCGGATACACGATCAGCGGCATGTTCCTGCCGTCGCTGCCGGCAGGCGTGGTCAGCATGACATCGATGTCGACTCCATCGCGGCTCTTGAAGTAGGCCGGCTGGATCTTTCCGAGGCGGCCGCGATCGAGCCAATCGGCGCGATTCATGAACGGATCGATCTTCTTGGCCTGGGTATCGAAAATGTACAGCTCGCCGGGATTGCGGTCGCTGGCGACTTCCAGCAGCACATAGTGGCCATCGACCGTGGCCGAGGTCTGAACGACCACGTCACCGTCGAATTTCGACTGCAGCACACGGTGCAGCTTGGCGTCGGCCGAGTCCGGATCGAAGTATTCGAAACGCGGGCGACGGCCGCCCCAGAACGCCACGCCGATCGGGTATCGCTTGCCGACGGCGCGCACCAGCGCAGCAGGTTCGACGATCTCGTCGCGGGCAAGCTGTTTGATGGTTTCGGTAGCGACATCGAAGGCGCGCAGCGAATCGGGGCCTGTATCCTCTTCCGCCTGCAGGTAGGCCGTGGCGTTGTCGGCGCTGAAGCCGAGGGCCGACATCGTCTTGCCGGTGACCGATTCGTCGTTGATCAACTTCCATTCGGACTTGTCGTCCTTGCGGTAGTAGAGCACCGACTTGAAATCGCGGTTCAGGCCGGAGGCGAACCTGGCCTGGCCAGCGAGATCGGTGAGGAAAGAAGCGCCACGCGCTGGCGCGCGCGCAACCGGCTTGCGGTTACCGGTAAATACATTCATCCGCTCGAGCGATGTGAACGGAATCTCTCCGGAGGCGAACGGCGTCACCGCCACCAGCACTTCGTCGTCATTCTCGATCAGGGTATCGACCATCTGGATCGACGCGGCTTCGGCACGGGCCTTGCCGCTGGAACTCCGCGACGTGCCACCGATGCGAGCCCCGGCGACGATCCCCTGCTTTGTGCCATCGGCATTGGTACCCCAGATTTCGCCATAGCTCACCGGCTGTTCGAGGCCACCTGCGCGCTCGCCGATGGTGAACAGCAGACGATCGTCGCTGATCCACCAGAACTGGGCGACATGGGTGTTCGGCTCCTTGAGCGTGACGTGGCCGTAAGGCTCTTTCTGGCCCGGCTTGAGAATCACCATCACCGTCTTGTCGTCGTCGTTCAACGGAACGGTGGCGGCGACGTAGGTCCCCTTCGGCGAAATCTTCACGTCGACGAAACGATCGTCGCGGATGAAATCGCCGATGTTGTACGGGGCATCGTCGGCCTTCACGGGCACGGACGCGCCGGTCTGCGCGTTTGCGGCGAAAGGAAGCAACAACAGCGCGGCAAGCAGAACGGAACGGTGGTTCATGGCGTCGTCTCAGCGGGAATTTTCCCGACGAAGTCTACCCGAAAGGAAACCGGATAAAGCCGGACGGCACCTTCGTCAGACCAGCGCCATGGGGCGCCGGCCGGAATCTCGGGCTCAATGGCGACTCACTTCGCGGGAGCAACCACCACCGGTGCGCGGCCGCCGAGGTTTTTCTGGAAGAACGACAGCAGTTTGCCGTAGAACTCCCGCTCGTTTTCCAACTTGTAGAAACCATGGCCCTCAGTCGGGTAATACACCGCTTCGACGGGAACGCCGGCACTGCGCAGTGCTTTTTCCATCATTTCGGTATGCTTGATCGGGGCACGCTCGTCTTCGCCGCCTGCGGCGAGAAACACCGGCACTTTGATCCGGCTGGCCAATCTGTTCGGCGAAACTTTCGCCACCTCATCCTTCGGGCCGATCCATTCTTCGAGATAAGTCCTGCCAGATGCCCGGTCGCGAATATCGCCATCGGCATGCATGGTCGGCAGATCATAAACACCGACGTAGCCGGCGGCGCAGCGGTACAGCTCAGGTTCCTTCGCGACACCCATCAGTGAGGCGTAGCCGCCATAACTTGCCCCGTAAAGGCAGATCCGTTTTGGATCGGCGATGCCCTGCTGGATCGCCCAGCGCGTGGCATCGGTGATGTCGTCCTGCATCTTGCCTCCCCATTCGCGCTTGCCCGCAAGCGTGAAAGCATGGCCATGATTGCCAGACCCCCGGAAATTGACCTGCAATACCGCATAGCCGTGTGCTGCAAGGATCTGTGCATCCTGATCGAAGCCCCAAGCATCGTAAATGCTGTACGGGCCACCATGGATATAGACGATCAACGGCGCGCCCTTGGCCTCCGCACCGACCGGCGCGGTCAGGTAACCATCGATGTCGAGACCGTCTCTCGCTTTGAATCCGACCGGCTTCGCTTCGGCCACGCGCTGCGGGTCGATCCACTCCTTGCGGCCTAGCAGACGCTCGGCCTTGTTGTTGATCGAATCGAAGATGAAGAAGTCGCCGGGATTGCGGTCGCCATCCACGAGTACCAGCGCGAGCTTCCCGTCTGTGCTCATGGAGGTGATCTCCACGCTCTCGCCGGCGAAAGCTTTCTCGAGCTTTCTGTACAGTCTGGCGATAGCGGACTGCGGATCGAAGAAATGTGTGCGCGGCAGTCCGTCCATCAGCCGAACGCCATAAAGCTGGCCATCGACGTAGATCGAGGTCGGATCGGTGTTGTCGTCGCGGAACACCTCGGTCTTCTTGTCGGCGGCGATATCCCAGGCGACGATCGCATCCGGACCCTGCGCCTGCTCCACCTGCAGGTAGACGAGTTTGTCGTCGGGTGAGAACCCAAGCGGATACTCCGCAAACCCACCCTCTCGGGTGTCGTTGATCAGCTTCCACTCGTTGCTGTCCGGTGCGCGGTAATAAAGTCGGTACGAAAGATCGGTGTCCTCACCCGATGCAAAGCGGACGTTGCCTGCATTGTCGGTAAGGAAACCGGCGTTGCGCACGGGCGCCCGGGTGATCGGCGAGCGACGGCCCGTGTAGACATCCATCTTCTCGACGCGGGTGTACGGATCGGCAGTGAATGGCGACACGGAAATAACCACGTCCTTGTCGTTGCCTGGAAGGCTGTCGACAAGATATGCAGCCACCTCTTCGGCTTTTTTTGTTCGAATCAGAGTGCTCGCTCCACCGTCCTGAAGCCGTTGCCCGACAAGCATTTCGCCCTTTTTCCCATCAACATTGACGGCATACAGCTCCCCCGTAGGCTGAGGCCGCTCCAGCTCGCCTATTTTCTCCGCAGCGCTGATCAGGACGCGCTCGTTGTTTACCCACCAGAAATGGTCGACGTGGGTCCGGTCACCCGGGATCGACATCGACGCCATTACTTTGCTATCGGCACGACGCAAGATGGCCAGAGCAGTCTTGCGCTCGACGCGCACAGTGGCGGCGTAGTATTCGCCGGTCGGAGAAATTTTAATGTCTTCGAACTTCTGTTTGCGAATGAAATCTTCGATCTCATACGGCTTCGGCGTCTGCGCTGTCGCAACCAAAGGCGAAGCCAGCAGGACAGCAGCGAGAAAGATGGCGATCGATTTCATGGGTGACCCCTGGAAGTTTTTTGGACGCATTGATTCAGACATGATTGAAGCGAAATTTGTGGCCATCCAGGATCATCTCCAGGCCTGTCCGCCAATCGGGCAGGACAATCCCGAAATCCGCTTCGATTCTGGCGATATCGAGCCTGGAATACGCCGGCCGTTTCGCCGGCGTCGGGTAATCCGATGTCGCAATCGGTACGACCTGCGGCAAGCGACCGAGCTGCCCGCGCGCATAGGCAGCGCCGACGATCGCTTCGGCAAACCCATGCCACGTCGTCTGACCTGCGGCGGTGAGATGCCATACACCGCTGCGGTCGAACGGACGCACAAGCGCCACTGCGGTGACATCGGCAATCAATGCGGCCGGCGTCGGCGTACCGATCTGGTCTGCAACCACGCGCAGTTCGTCGCGCTCGGCCGCGAGGCGCAGCATCGTGCGCATGAAGTTCTTGCCGTGCGAAGCGTAGACCCAGGCGGTGCGGAAGATCATGTGGCGCGCGCCGCTGGCCCGGATGGCCGATTCTCCGGCAAGTTTGCTCTCCCCGTAGACACCGAGCGGCGATGTGGCATCGTTTTCGCGATACGGCCGCGCGCCGCTGCCATCGAATACGTAGTCCGTTGAGTAATGCACCAGCAGCGCATCGCGCGCAGCGCAGGCCTCGGCGATGCGCTGCGGCGCTTCGGCGTTGGCGCGGAAGGCGGCATCCCGATCCGACTCGGCGCGATCGACTGCGGTATAGGCCGCCGCGTTGACCACGACATCGGGCGCGACGCGTTCAATCAACACTGGCAAGGTGTCGGGCATATCGAAATCGGCGACTTCGCAGTGCGTGCCGTTGTCGAGTGTGCCGTTACGGGTGGCGGCAACGACTTCGCCCAGCGGCGCGAGGCTGCGTCGCAGTTCATGTCCGACCTGCCCGTTGCCGCCGAACAACAGGATCTTCATCGGAGCGTCCTCACGCGACGCAACGCGGCAGTCGTTCTTCAGTGATATCGGCGAGGAACGGCGCCTTGGCGTCTTTTTCCGACAGCGACGGTTCGGAAACCGGCCAATCGATGGCGAACGCGGCATCGTTCCAGCGCACGGCGGCATCGGCGTCGCGGTCGTAGGTTTCGGTGCACAGGTAGGTGAAGACCGCTCGCTCGCTCAATGTCACGAAACCATGCGCGAAGCCGGCTGGAATCCAGAAATGGCGCCGGTTCTGGTCGTTGAGAAGCACGGCGGTCCAGCGGCCGAATGTCGGCGAACCGCGACGGATATCGACCGCGACGTCCCACACTTCGCCTTCGATCACCGACACGTACTTGCCCTGCGGCTTCGGCCACTGGTAGTGCAGGCCGCGCAACACGCCACGCGCGGACGACGAGACATTGCCCTGCACGAATTCGGGGATGGTCAGGCCGTGCGCGGCGAATTTGTCGCGATTGAACGATTCGAAGAAAAAACCACGGCTATCGCCGAACACCTGCGGTTCGATCACCACGCAGCCGGGCAAATCGGTTTCGATGACTTTCATGCGTTCGCACCAGTCATGGGACGAAGCCGCGCTCGGCAAGGCCGAGCAGGTATTGGCCATAGCCGTTCTTGGCCAAAGGCTTGGCCAGCGTTTCCAACTGCGCGGCGTCGATCCAGCCGTTGTTCCACGCGATTTCCTCGGGGCAGCACACGCGCAATCCCTGCCGCGCTTCGATGGTCTCGATGTAGTTCGAGGCTTCGAGCAGCGACTGGTGGGTGCCGGTGTCGAGCCAGGCATAACCGCGGCCCAATTGCTGCAGATGCAGCGAGCCCTCGTCGAGATAGCGGCGATTGAGATCGGTAATTTCAAGCTCGCCGCGCGGGGAGGGTTTGAGTTCCGCCGCAAAATCGCTGGCGCGGCCGTCGTAGAAATACAGACCAGTGACGGCGTAATGCGACTTCGGTTTGACCGGTTTTTCTTCCAGGCCGATCACTTTTCCGGCAGCGTCGAATTCGGCCACGCCATAGCGCTCCGGATCGCTCACCCAGTAGCCGAACACGGTCGCACCATGCTGCAGCGTATCCGCTTCCTTCAGCATGTTCGTCAGGCCCGGGCCGTGGAAGATGTTGTCGCCCAACACGAGGCAGCTGGGCTGACCGTTCACGAATTCGCGCCCGATCAGATAGGCCTGCGCCAGCCCGTCCGGGCTCGGCTGCGCCGCATATTCGATACGCATGCCCCACTGCGAGCCGTCGCCGAGCAGGGTTTTGAACAGCGCCTGCTCGTGCGGCGTATTGATGACCAGCACTTCACGGATGCCCGCCAGCATCAGCACGCTGAGCGGGTAATAGATCATCGGTTTGTCGTAGACCGGGAGCAGCTGTTTGCTGACCGCCTGGGTGATCGGATACAGCCGCGTGCCCGAACCGCCCGCGAGAATGATGCCCTTGCGCGCGGTCATGCCACGCCTCCGATACGTTCGAGACGATAGCTGCCGTCGAGTACGCGATTCACCCACGCCTGCTGGTCGAGATACCAGTCGACGGTGCGCGCGATGCCCTGCTCGAAGGTCATCGATGGCATCCAGCCAAGTTCGCCATGCAGCTTCGAAGCGTCGATGGCGTAACGGCGGTCATGTCCGGGGCGATCCTTGACGAAGGTGATCAGCGATTCGCGCGCGCGGCCGTCGGCCAACGGACGACGCGCATCGAGCAGCGCGCAGATCGTCTTCACCACGATGATATTTTCGCGTTCGGCTTCGCCGCCGACGTTGTAGACCTCGCCGACGCGCCCGCGTTCGAGCACCGCACGGATCGCGCTGCAGTGATCGCCCACGTACAGCCAATCGCGCACGTTGCGGCCGTCGCCGTAGACCGGCAGCGACTCGCCGGCCAGCGCCTTGGCGATGATCAGCGGGATGAGCTTTTCGGGGAACTGATACGGGCCGTAGTTGTTCGAGCAGTTGGTGGTGAGCACCGGCAGCCCGTAGGTGTGGTGGAAGGCACGCACCAGATGATCCGATGCTGCTTTCGACGCGGAATATGGGGAGTTCGGCGCGTAGGGCGTGGTCTCGGTGAATTTTCCGGTGTCGCCAAGCGAACCGTAGACCTCGTCGGTGGACACGTGCAGGAAGCGGAATGCATCGCGACTCGCGTCTTCGAGACCTTTCCAGTGATCGCGGGCGCATTCGAGCAGGCCGAGCGTGCCGACGACGTTGGTCTGCACGAATGCGGCAGGGCCGTCGATCGAACGGTCGACGTGACTCTCGGCCGCGAAGTTGATCACTGCATCGGGACGATGATCGGCGAAGAGTTTCGCCAGCAGGTCACGGTCGCCGATATCGCCCTTCACGAACACATGCGCTGGATTGCTGGCCACTGCGGCGAGTGTGTCCAGATTCCCGGCGTAGGTCAGCGCATCGAGATTGATCACCCGGACGCCGCTCGCGACAGCCTTCAGTACGAAATTGCCTCCGATGAACCCGGCGCCGCCGGTCACAAGCCATGTCGACACGCGTATGCTCCTGTTAAACAAGGGAATTCAGTCATTGTAACCGCTTGCCGATGACACTGATGTGGGCACGGCGAGGGCATAGTGAAGGTTGTGCCTGCGCTCAAGCCGCATCCCAGACGCAGTGCCCCGCCTTCTTGCGGATCGCGTCGAGGCGCAGCAGGTGCGCCGCCTGCTCGTCTTCGCCCACATGCACCCGGGGGCGCGCGGCGGCTTCCAAGGCCATCGCATCGAACGCGATCGCCACTTTCGGAGTGCCGTCTTCGTTACCCGCCAGAGCGCCGAAGCCGATCTCGCTCTGCCCCGAGGTCAGTGCCAGATACACATCGACCAGCAGTTGGGCGTCGAGCAGCGCACCGTGGAGATGGCGGTGTGCATTGTCCACGCCGAGACGTTTGCAGAGGGCATCCAGCGAGTTGCGCTGGCCCGGATAGCGCTTGCGCGCCATATCGAGCGAATCTTCGATGCGGCTGACGCGGTCGCGCAGACGTCCGTAGTGCGGGCCGAGCAGCGACAGCTCGTTGTCGAGGAAACCGACGTCGAAAGCCGCGTTGTGGATGATCAGTTCGGCGCCGTCGATGAATTCGAGGAAAGCGTCGGCGATCTCCGGAAAACGCGGTTTTTCGGCGAGAAATTCGAGGGTCAGGCCGGTGACTTCCTGCGCACCAGGCTCGAATTCGCGGTCCGGATGGATGTATTGCTGGTAGGTGCGACCGGTGGGCCGGCGCTCGACCAGTTCCACACAACCGATTTCGACTACACGGTTTCCTTTCTTCCACTCCAGACCGGTGGTTTCGGTGTCGAGGACGATCTGTCTCATGCGCGTGCGGTGCTCTGTTGTTGGTCCGCCTGTTTGTAGGCGAGCGCCTGATCGCGGGCCAGCGTATCGACGCGCTCATTGTCGGGATCGCCGGAATGGCCCTTCACCCAGCGCCAGTCGATGGTGTGCCGCAGCGTCGCGGCGTGCAGGCGCTCCCAGAGGTCGCGATTCTTGACCGGATCGCCGCCGGCCGTCTTCCAGTGCCTTCGCACCCAGTTCGGCATCCATTCGGTGATGCCCTGACGGACATACTGGGAATCGGTGACAAGCGTTACCGTGCAGGCTTCGCTCAGCGTCTCCAGCCCGACGATCGCCGCCATCAATTCCATGCGGTTGTTGGTGGTCAACGTTTCGCCGCCAGCGAGCTCGCGCTCGCGCTCGTTGTAGCGCAGCAGCGCGGCCCAGCCGCCGGGGCCGGGATTGCCTAAGCATGCGCCATCAGTGTGGATCTCCACATGCTTCGTGACAGCGTGCTTCACGGCGGCGTGCTTCACGGCGGCATGTTTGACGGAGGCATCTTTCGTGTCGGAAGACTTCAAGCGGCAGGTACTCCGTCGGACAACGCCATCGGCTTGCGCAGGCGCATCGGGGTCATGGGAAACGCGCGTTTCTCGGCGCGCTGCAGATAGGCCGCACGCAATCCCGGGCCCGATTGCAGGCTGGGCGATGCGGTGGGCGACCACTGTGGCCCGACCCCTTGAGCGGCCGGCTCCGGGGTCAGACCCGCATCGGACAGCAGGCGACGCCAGGTCGAAGCATCGCTGGCGGACTGCCCGCTGCCGTACCAGCGCAGCCGATAAGGCGACAGCGGATTGAGCGCCAACAGTCCGAGTCGCCCGCCCGGCACCAGCACCCGTGCGCACTCTTGGATCAGGGCTGCCGCCTGGCTGCGGTCATCGTCCAACACGTGCTGCAACACGACGGCGCCGAGGGACTCGCTGGCCAGCGGCAAAGGCCATCGGCACAACAACGGGCCCCGCCAGCCATCGCCAGAAGGCATCAGACGCAGCCCACGGCCTTCAGGAGCTTCGGCAGTCAGGGTCGGCGCCAGCCACAGCCAGGGCAGACCCACCACGGGATGGGCCGCCAGGGCATCGGCGACGACGGTGTGTTCGCTGTCGAGGACCGCCTGCCCGGCCGGCAGCAGAAACCACTGCTGCTTGACGGTGTCGTGCTGGTCTTGATGGGACAATGCGGGCATCCGACCATTGTACCGACAGGCCCACCAACCGATGTCCATGCCTCTGCACGCCCTGCCCGCTTTCGACGACAACTACATCTGGGTCCTGGCTGCCGACGACGGCCGTGCGCTGGTGGTCGATCCGGGCGACGCCGGGCCGGTACTGGCCGCCGCCGCAGTGGGCCTGCAGCCGATCGGGGTATTGATCACCCATCACCACGACGACCATATCGGTGGGCTTGCAGAACTCCGGGAACACTGGCCCGACCTGGCCATCCATGCCCCGCACGATCCGCGCATCGAGATCGCCACCCGCCGCGTGGGCGAAGGCGACGCCGTGGCAATCGGCGACTGGCGGTTCGATGTGCTCGAAGTGCCCGGCCACACCCTCGGTCATATCGCGTTCCACGGCAAAAACATCGATGAAGGTCTGCTGTTCTGCGGCGACACCCTGTTCAGCCTCGGCTGCGGACGCATTTTCGAGGGCACACCTGCACAGATGCTGGCATCGCTCGACCGTCTCGCAGCGTTGCCGGGCAACACCCGTGTGTGCTGCACCCACGAATACACGCTGGGCAACGCCGCGTTCGCACTGACGGTCGATCCCGACAACCCGATGCTGCTCGCACGCGTCGATCAAGCCCGCGCGCTGCGCACCGCATCGAAGCCGACCCTGCCGAGCACGATCGTGATGGAGACCGCGACCAATCCATTCCTGCGCTGTGATTCGCCGGCCGTGCGCGACGCGGTCGCCACGCACCTCGGCCATGCGCCAATCGACCGGCTCGACACCTTTACCGAACTGCGGCGTTGGAAGGATGTCTTCCGCGGCTGAAGCCGGGCACCATACGGCAGCCCATGGTCAGCCACGCATGGCACACTAAGGTTTCCGAAGGAACATGTGAGAAGACCATGGGGTTTCTGCAAGGCAAACGCGCCCTCGTCACCGGTATCGCCAGCGAGCGCTCCATCGCCACCGGCATCGCCGAAGCCATGCACCGCGAAGGTGCGGAACTGGCGTTCACCTATCAGAACGAAAAACTCAAGAGCCGCGTCGAGAAAGCAGCGGCCGAATATGGCTCCAGCATCGTGCTGCCGTTGGATGTGTCCGATGACGCCCAGATCGCCGCCTGTTTCGCCGAGCTCGGCAAGCATTGGGACGGCTTCGACATCCTGATCCATGCCATCGCCTTCGCGCCGCGCGAAGCGATCACCGGCCAGTTCCTCGATGGCCTGACCCGCGAAAATTTCGCGATGGCGCATGACATTTCGGCCTATTCGCTTGCGGCGATGTCCAAGGCCGCGCAGCCGATGATGGTCGGCCGCAAGGGCTCGATCCTCACGCTCACCTATCTCGGCGCCGAGCGCGCACTCGCAGGCTACAACGTCATGGGTGCGGCCAAGGCCAGCCTGGAAGCCACGGTGCGGTATCTCGCCTACAACCTCGGCCCGGAAGGTACCCGCGTCAACGCGATTTCCGCCGGCCCGATCAAGACCCTGGCCGCCGCCGGCATCGCCGGTTTCCGCAAGATCCTCGGTCATGTCGAGCAGAATGCGCCGCTGCGGCGCACGATCACCATCGAGGATGTCGGCAATGTCGCTGCATTCATGTGCTCCGATCTGGCCGCAGGTGTCACCGGCGAGATCACCTACGTCGATGCCGGCTACAACATTCTGGGTATGACCGGAATCGGCAACGAATAAACGGCCGCACGACCCTTGAACGACAAAGCCCGGCATCGCCGGGCTTTGTTTCTGAGTAAACCGCGAAAGCCCGATTACAGGAGGTCTTCCGCGAACTGCACCTTCATCCACTTGCGCTCGGATTTGCCGACCGACACTGCATCCTGCTCGCCGATCCGCGGCGCCAGTTCGCGCAGGAAGTTCGCACGGATTTCGGGGGGCACTTCTTCGTTGTCGCCTTGGGCAACCTTGGTCACCTCGAACACGATCATCTGGCCGTCCTCGGTCAGGACCTTGCCGGGGGAACGCTTGCCTGCGGCAGGCGGTGGTGCTTGGAAATAGGCTTCGTTGGCGTCTGCGGTCGGCGCGGGCTGTCCACGTTGAATGCCCGGCAGATTGGCAAAGATCCACTTCTTCTCGGTGGCAATCATCGCCAGAGATTCGCCCTTCTTGAGACGCGCGAGCACTGCCTCACCCTCTGCCTCGACCGCTTTGCGAGCACGATCCGCACGAACCGCAGCGACGACTTGCAGACCCACCTTGTCCAGCGGCTGTACGCGCTCCGTGGTGTGTTCGACGACACGGATCATCACGCTGTGGTTCGGCGCGATCTCGATCGGGTCGCTGACGTTGCGGCTCTCCTTGAGAGCGTCAGAGAAGGCCGCGCGCATCACCGCCGGATTGGCAGCAATGCCCGTGCCCTGACCTTGCGCGAAGGGGCCAAGCTTCTGCACCGTCAGCTTGGCGGCACTCGCCGCAGATGCCAGCGAGGTCGGGCTCTTCAGCACTTCGTCGACCAGCGTGCCGGTCAGATCGTTGTAGGCGCGCTCACGGGAGGTTTCGGCCAGGATGCGCTCGAGCTCGGGACGCGCCTGCTCGAACGGCATTTGATACCCAGGCTTCATTTCCCGTACCTGGATGATGTGCAAGCCGAACTCTGTCTTGGTCGGGCCGGAAATCGTGCCCGCCGCAGTGGCGAATACGGCGTCCTCGAACGGCTTGACCATCTGGCCGTTCTTGAGGATCCAGCCGAGATCGCCCCCGCTGTCCTTGGAGCCGGCATCGTCGGAGCTCTGGCGCGCGAGGGTTGCGAAATCGGCGCCGGCCCTGGCCTGTTTCAGGATATCCTGGGCCTTCACCTCGGCGGCCTTCTGCGTGGCCGCATCGGCGCCCGCATCCACTTTCACAAGTATGTGCGAAGAGAGCCGTTGTTCAGGCTCGATGAAGCGGGCCTTGTCCTGCTCGTACTGGACCTTCAGCGCGTTTTCGTCGACGGCTTCTGACAGGGGCAAAGTCGATCCGTCGATGTCGACGTATTCGAGCGACACCATTTCCGGCGAACGGAAATCCTGCTGATGCGCCTTGTACCAGCTCGCGATCTCGGCTGCGGGCACCGGCGTGGTGTCCGCAGCTGGTGAACGCAGCATCGCGTAGGACACGTCGCGCTTCTCGCTGAGCAGCGCGATCAGACGACGACCTTCTGTATTGGTGACGAAAGCAGAACCCTGCAGTTGTCGCGCCAGCATCTGCTGCTTGAGATCTTCACGTATCTGCTGATCGAACTGGGTCGCGGTCATCGCCGGTGCGCGCGAGGCCAGCATCAGGCGATAGCGCTGCAGGTCGAACTTGCCATCGACCTGGAAGTCCGGAATCGCTTCGATCGCTTTGCGCACCTGCGCATCGCCGATGGCGAAGCCCGCTCGATCGGTAGCCATGCGCATCACACGCTCGTCAACCATCCGCTCAAGGATACGGCGCTTGTTGTCGATACTCTCGAAGTCGCGGACGTTGAAGTTCTCGCCGGCCGCAGCACGCTGGTTCTGGCGCTCGCGCTCGAACGAGGTACGGAAATCGTCGACGCTGATTTCTTCGTTCTGCCAGAAGGCCTTGCGTACCAGCCACCAATCGGGGGCTGTACGCCACCAGGTCGGCGGTGCTTCGATCTTGGCGGCGAAGGTATCGCTGCTCTGATGCATGTACTGTTCGACTCCGAAGAAAGCGAACGGGATCATCAGAAGCCCGAGGATGACTGTGGCAATCCAGCCGGTGGATTTTTCGCGTAGGGCTTGCAGCATTGGCGATCGGTGCCGAATAAGGAGCTGCTAAGTGTAGCCCGAGCCGGCTGTCACGGCATCCCTCATCGAACGGAGACACATGAAATCGTGAACGGACGCGCCATTCGGAAGGCCGGAAACGACGAAGGCACCGTTTCCGGTGCCTTCCTGACCCCGGCTGACGGGGCCCTCAATGTGATTCATGCACTGTCGAAGGGG
>JANLSB010000327.1:0-3196 GCA_031362125.1 Lysobacterales bacterium
CTTGAACAGGATGTTTTCCATGACATAGCTGCCGAAAGGCCGCTCGAACTCGAAGCTCTTGCCCTTGAAGGCCACATCGTAGAAGCCCCAGGTTTTGGCGCTGAGCGCGGACGGGTAACCGACGACCTTCTTGTGCGCGGCGTTGAGCGCATGAATGACCGCGCGACGGCAGGCGTCGCCTGCAGCCCAGCTCTTACGCGGGCCGGTATTCGGGGCATGGCGATAAGTCCGCAGCATGCCGCTGTCGATCCAACTGTGCGATACGGCCGTGATCACCGCCTCTTTGTCGCCGCCGAACATGGCAGTCGATACGGCCGTGGAGGCGAGACGGACCAGGATTACGTGATCCAGACCGACGCGGTTGAATGAGTTCTGCAGCGCGTACACGCCCTGTATTTCGTGGGCCTTGATCGCCCAGCTCAGCACATCGCGAACGGTCAGGCCCTTGCCGCCATCGCGCTCGGCCTTGCGGCTGAGGTAGTCGCCGACGGCCAGGATGGCGCCGAGATTGTCGGACGGGTGGCCCCATTCGGCGGCCAGCCAGGTGTCGTTGAAGTCGAGCCAACGCACCAGCGTGCCGATGTTGAACGCGGCCTGCACCGGATCGAGTTCGAACGAGGTCCCCGGCACGCGCGCGCCGCCGGCCATCTCACCGCCCGGAACCAGCGGACCGAGATGCTTCACACAGCCGTCGAACTTCATGGCCAGCATCGCACAGGCAAGCGAGTCGAGCAGCATGTAGCGCGCGGTGTCGTAGGCCTCCTGCGATTCGATCTTCGCATCGATCACGTAGTTGGCGATGTCGACCATCGGTTGGTCGGGATTCGGGCGGACGGCGGAGCGGATGTCGGCATGACTCATGGAAACGGGCCCTTGGGTGCGTGGCGCATTGATGACGTGGATAAGCCGGCTATTTTGCCAGACCAGACGGCTTCACCGCCCTGCATCCTTGGTCGAATGGATGGTTTGTAGGTGTAGAGTGCGGCGCTGCCTTCCGAAACCACTTGAGCGCTGCGGCCTTTCCCGGCATCGTGCGCACTTCCATACGTTTGCGTATTGACCTATGACTGCCCAGCCCGATCCGACATCCGATTCGCCCTACCCTCATTTGTTCTCGCCGCTCGACCTGGGCTTTACCGTCCTGCGCAATCGGGTGCTGATGGGGTCGATGCACACCGGCCTGGAAGATCGGGCCAGCGATTTTCCCAAGTTGGCGGCGTATTTCGGCGAACGTGCGGCCGGCGGCGTCGGATTGATCGTGACCGGCGGCTTCTCTCCGAACATGATGGGCTGGTTGACGCCCTTCGCAGGCAAGCTCAGCTGGCCGTGGGAGGCGCGCAAGCATCGTCAGGTCACCGCAGCCGTCCACAGTCATGGCGCCAAGATCTGTCTGCAGTTGCTGCACGCCGGCCGTTATTCCTATCACCCGCTGCAGGTGGCGCCGTCCAGGGTCAAATCGCCGATCAATCCGTTCACGCCGCGCGCGCTGACCGGTTTCGGCGTGGAACGCACGATCTCGGCCTACGCCAATGCTGCGAAACTCGCCCGCGACGGTGGCTACGACGGCGTCGAAGTCATGGGCTCCGAGGGCTATCTGATCAACCAGTTCCTGAGCGCGCGCACCAACCGCCGCAGCGACGGCTGGGGTGGCGATCTGCAGAAGCGGATGCGCTTCGCGACCGAGATCGTGCACAGGGTACGAGAGGCCTGCGGCCCCGACTTCATTATTATCTACCGGTTGTCGATGCTGGAGCTGGTACCGGAAGGATCAAGCTGGGAAGAGATCGTGGCCCAGGCCAAGGCCGTCGAAGCAGCCGGTGCGACGATCCTGAACACCGGCATCGGCTGGCACGAAGCGCGCGTACCGACGATCGCAACCTCGGTGCCGCGCGCAGCCTTTGCCGGCGTGACCGCCAAGCTGCGCCCTGAAGTCAAACTGCCGCTGGTGGCGACCAACCGCATCAATATGCCGGACGTGGCCGAGGGCATTCTGGCCGGCGGTGGCGCCGACCTGATTTCGATGGCGCGGCCGCTGCTGGCAGACCCGGAATGGGCGAACAAGGCCCGCGCCGGTCGCGCCGAGCGCATCAACACATGCATTGCCTGCAACCAGGCATGCCTCGACCATGTGTTCGAACAGAAAAAAGCCAGCTGCCTGGTCAATCCGCGCGCCTGCGCCGAGACCGAACTCAACTATGTAAAGACGAATGCGCCGAAACGGATCGCCGTGGTCGGTGCCGGGCCCGCCGGCCTCGCCTGCGCCACCGTCGCCGCCGAGCGGGGACATCGCGTCACCCTGTTCGACGCTGCGGACCAGATCGGTGGCCAGTTCAATCTGGCGAAACAGATTCCAGGCAAGGAAGAGTTCCACGAAACGCTGCGCTATTTCCGCCACAAGCTTGAAGACACCGGTGTCGAGGTGCGTCTGTCCACGATGGTGGCTGCCGATGCCCTGAAAGGCTTCGACGAAGTCGTGCTCGCGACCGGCATCCGTCCACGCAAAGTGAATTTTCCGGGCTCGGACCACGCCAAGGTCGTCAGCTATCTCGATGTTCTGAGCGGCCGCGTCAAACCCGGCACGCGGGTCGCCATCGTCGGCGCCGGCGGCATCGGCTTCGACACCGCTGAATACCTGGTGCACATGCCAGTGCTGGATGCGGCGGCATTCGAGTTGCCACCGCTGCATGGTGCGGTGGAAGAACACACCTCCTCGACGCTGGACCCGCAGCGCTGGATGGCCGAATGGGGCGTGGACCCGACCTTTTCCGGCCCCGGTGGCCTGCGCAAGCCGTCGCCCGAGCCGCCGACACGCGAAGTCTGGCTGCTGCAGCGTAGCCCGGGCAAACCGGGCGCGAAGCTGGGCAAAACCACCGGCTGGATCCATCGCGCAGCGCTCAAGGCCAAGGGCGTCCACGCCTTGAGCGGGGTCGAGTACCTCGGAGTAGACGACACCGGATTGCACATCCGGGTCGATGGCAAGGAACAGGTGTTGGCCGTAGACCAGGTCGTGGTCTGCGCCGGCCAGGAACCCTTGCGGGCGCTGGTCGAGCCCTTGCTGGCAGCCGGAATTACCGCGCACCTGATTGGCGGCGCTGACGTGGCCACCGAACTGGATGCCAAGCGCGCGATCGACCAAGGCAGTCGATTGGCCGCTGGTTTTTGAGGTTCAGGCGATCGCCAAAGCTGGCGCAAATTG
>JANLSB010000350.1:0-1558 GCA_031362125.1 Lysobacterales bacterium
AACGCGCCGTGGCGGCGCTTCGCCGACTGTTCGAACAGGAGCATATCTATCGCGATCAGGACCTGAGTCTCGCCCGGCTCGCCGAACAGCTGGAACTGAGCGGCCACCAGCTCTCGGAGCTGATCAACACCCAGCTCGACACAAGCTTCCCCCGGCTGGTGCGGCAATACCGGGTCGAGGCCGCAAAGCGCATGCTGATCGACGAACCGCGTGCCAGCGTCCTTTCGGTCGGGCTCTCGGTCGGGTTCAACAGCCAGTCCACGTTCTACAGCGCCTTCAAGGATGTCATCGGCACAGTGCCAAGCCGGTACCGCGCGCGCACCGGCAGTGCCGACACCCGAAGTTCGGACGTGCCGACCCGGTCATGATCATTCTGCAGGTTTTCAAGCCATTGAATGCGATAAGAAAAAAGAGAAGAAAACCGCGACATAGTCCGATTTGATCAAACCGGAGGCGGGCGTCAGGCGGGGATCGGCAGGATGACGATCAGACCTCACTCACCCAGGAGTACCGCCGCCATGCTGCCCCTCAACAACCCCGTCACGGATCACATCAGCTACGCGATTTACCTCGCCGTTTCGATCGGAATGACGATCTGGGTCGCACGGGTCCTGTCCCGCTCGGGAGAAGTGTTCCTGACCCGCTGCTTCGGCCAGGACGCCGAATTGGCCACCAGCACCAACCGCCTGCTGGTCATCGGCTTCTACCTCGTGAACATCGGCTTCATCTGCCTGCGACTGGGCACTTGGCCGGCCGAGCAGATCGAGCTCATCCCGGCGCTCGGCTCGCGCATCGGGGTTTCGATTCTGGTCCTGGGCGTGATGCACTTCGTGAACATGCTGATGATCGCCCGTTTCGGCAAAACCGTGAGCAGTTGGATGCGGGCGAACGAGTCCCGCCCGGCCGGTAGCCCACCGCCCCTCCCGGAGGCCTACCGCTGAGCGTCTACTCGGCGGTCGCGAACACGGGCAAAGCAAGCGCTCGCGACCGCCGAATCAATCCTCGCCAGACTCGAGCGATTGCGCAAAGTCATTGACGGAACACTACGCCGAACCGCCTACGGCGGCGGTTCCTTCCAGGTCCGGTTCCACACCTCGCGCAATCGATCCAAGGCATCCCACGGCCACTGCAGCTGCTGCGGCGGAATCTCGCGCCACGTGGGGCTGTTCCGCTTCGCGACCGCGAAATTGAAGATGTAATCCGGCTCCAATCCCATGCGCACGTCGGACAGAACCAACGTCCCATCGCGTTCCTGCGCTTTCATGAAGCCGTGGTTGAACCAGCGCAGCCGAGCGACGGCTTTGTAGTCCGCGACCGCCCGCAGCGCATCGACATCGGAGGTCTGCGCCCGGAAGCGCATCGGGCCGCGATCGGCCACCAGCGAGCGCTCGCTCTCGACGTAACCCTCGGGCGTCATCGCCACCACCCGCCACAGCAAGGTATTGAAGGGCATCGGCACGCTGAAGCGCGGCGCATCCTGCAGACCGATGGACGCAAGCGCCTCGTCGGCGGCGCGATCGACCATGGCTTTCGCCGCCAGCGACCAGCCGAGATAGGC
>JANLSB010000371.1:0-3230 GCA_031362125.1 Lysobacterales bacterium
ATCGGCAGCTTCCTCTCGCCGGCCAAGGCCGTTGCCTTGCGATATGCGTTTTCGATCTCCACGATGTCGCCTTTCGCCGATGCGATCCGCAGCCGCATCACGCTGACCTGGAAGTCGCTGTCCATTCGCGTGGGGTCGATGGCACGCAGTGCCGTCGACGCCGCATCGGCCGCCTCGATCTGCCCGTTTTGTAGAAGAAGATCGATCAGCGGTTCGGCGGCCAGCGCCATGTGCTGCGGGCGGTTCGCCTTGCGTGCCGCATCGAAGGCCAGACGAAGCTCGGCTTCCGCCTGCGTCTGCATACCCCTGGACCAGAACCACCGCCCCAGGGCGATGCGGGAAATGGTCGATTCCCGTTTCTGCAGCACTTCGAGTTGCGATGGCGACAGGCTGGGAAGCGATACGATGCCCGGCGTGCGGTGTTGCGCCGCCATCATCCAAAGCAGAAGCGCGCCCTCTTTGCTTTCCAGGTTCAATGTGTCGTAGCCGACGTATCCATCGAATTTTACGGCATTCGATGCGGCGACCATGGCGCTGTCGTACCGACCGGCAGCCAGGTCATGGGTCGCGGCGGCGATGGTGGAATAACGGTCGTCGTTCAACGCTTCCAACTCCTTCAGGCGCGCAGCGGCCTCGCGCAGGCGTCCTACGCCCGAAAGCACCAGGACCCGAAGCTGCAGCGCACGCGCGCGCCGCTCCGTATTCGGTACCGCCTGCAGCAGCTGCATGGTGCGGTCGCTGTCAGCCAACGCACCCTTCCAGCGCAATTGCTCGATCTGAATTCTCGTCGCGCCGAGGCGCGCATAGATTTCTTGTACGACGAGGCCGGACTCCTGGCAGGTTTCAGCATTCGCCTTGAACAATTCCAAGGCTTCGGTGAAGCGTTCCGTCCGCATTTGGACGCGGGCCAGAGTATCCGTGGCCACAGCCGCGCCGTGCATGTCGCCCGCTGTCAACAAGAGGTCCCGGGCCATGACCAGATCTTGAACGGCGGGTTCGTATTGCCGTGTCTTCATGAAACCGTAGCCGCGCGCGGACAGGGCCTCGCCCATGATCCGGGGCGGGACCGAGGCGCCAGCGGACTCCAGCAGTCGCACGGCCGATTGCGCTGGCGCGAGCACCTGCTCCCCGGATTTTCCAGCCCAGCCGTTCAGTAAGGCCTCTGCGCTGAACAGCCTCGCCTTACGCACAGGGTCTGCCGATGCTGCGGCTCGTGTTTGTTCCGAACGCAGTTGTCTGGCGGCGCGCTCGAACATGCCGCGTTCGGTGTCGAGATAGATTTCCAGAAACCGGGCATCAGCCGTGTCGGACAGATTTTCGGGCAATGCCGCCAAGCCCTTCTCCACTGCTTCGAACTGCCCTTTCCAGAGTGCCTGCCAGAGGCCGGCGATCGGGTCCTGCGACGCGGGTTGCAGGGCGATCGCCGGTCTGTCATCGCGCGTCGGCCAAAACATGAAAGCAAGGACTGTCACTGCAAGTGCGACTGCCGATATCACAAGAACGCGGCGGTGAGCCCATCTGGGTGTCATGCGCGCCATCGTTCGCGCCGATGCGGCGGGCGATTCGACAGCCGAGGCATCCGGCAGCACTTGAATGTCGGTGGGCGGTGCGATCTCCGCGTCCTGCGCCGAAGATTCCGGATGAGGCGTTGGCGCTTCGGGCGCGATGTCCGCCTCAACGTCATCGGACACCGGTGCCAACCAGCGATATCCGTGTCCGGCAACGGTGCGAATCATCTGCTGCAGCTCACCGTCGTCGCCAAGCGAACGCCGGGCGGCGACGATCACCTGCGCCAACTGGTTGTTGGACACATCGTCACGCCCCCACAAGCGATGGATGAGTTCGTCGTAACTCACCACACGGTGGCGTTGTTCGATCAAAACGGCGATGCATTCCAGCGCTTTTTCAGAGGTTTGGACCCGCTGGCCCCGCCTGGTCAGAATGCCGGCTTCACGGTCGAGATTGAAGTCGTGCCAACGATAATGCATGTCGATATCTCTCAATGCGGGTGTCGCCGCGAGGTGATTCCAAGCCTCGCGATAAACAGCAATCTGCAGTGCGTCCGCGCGTTCCTGGCTGCTGTGTGTCAACGATCAGACTGCAAGGCAGTCAGGATCCGCTCGACATGATCGGGGCTTTGCCTTTCGCTGAATAAACTCGTCACATAGGGGCGACAAGTGTTTTTTGAGCCTAGGCGTTCGAGCGGTGTTTTCGCGTGACGGATTGTACGGACGGACGGCCGCGCATCAAGGCAAGCCTGGCTGGAGTCGCTTTCATTTTGCTGCTGTCCTTTCGCTGTGCTCCGAGGTTTGCACAGAACCGGGGATTTCGGGAAGCTTTCTTTCTCCCGCCAAGGCCGATACCTTGCGATACATGTCGTTGATTTCGGAAGAGTCGCCTTTCGCGATCGCCACCCGCAACCGCAACAGGTTGACGCGATAATCCCTGTCCATCCTGATGGGGTTGATGCCGCGCACCTGGGACAGCAACGCTTGAGCCGCTTCCGGGTCGTTGTTTTCCAGCAAAAGGCCGACCAGAGGTTCCACGGCCAGGGAACTGTAGAAGAGCTGGTTCGATTTTCCTGACTCCTCCAGGGCCAACCTGAGTTCCGCCTCGGCTTCCGGCCGCATACCTCGATATATGAGCCAGCGGCCGCGGGCGATGCGGCCAGGTGTCGTTTTTGGGCGCTGCAGCACAGCGAGTTGCGCAGGTGAAGGCGTTGGCATCGGGCGGCCTTGGGCCGTCAGTTCCTGCGCCGCCATCATCCACAGCAGCATTGCGCCTTCCTGGCTGTTGAGGATCAGATAGTGATTGGTGCTTTCATCGCGTTCCTCGAATAGCACTGCACTGCTGGCCAGGGCATTCTCGGCATTGCCGGAGGCAAGCGAATAGGTCGTGTAGGCAACGCTGCCATCGTCAATCGAGATGCTCGACTCTTCCAGCATCGCGGCGGCTTCTCGCAGACGGCCCTTGTTCGTGAGGACAAGTGAATGCGTTCCCAGCGCATAGGTGCGATCGCTTGCTTTCGGAGCCTCTTTTGACAGTTGCATGCTCCGCCGACTGTTCGTGAGCGCTTCGTCCCATTGCAGCAGCGAGATCTGGAGTCTGCTCGCCGAGTTGCGCGCATCCATTTCGCAGAGTGGATCGTTCAATCGCTGGCAAAGCTTGCTGAGCTGGTTGAATTCATTCAACGCATCCGTCAATCGGCCCATCCGTTGCCATGTATGCGC
>JANLSB010000417.1:0-3616 GCA_031362125.1 Lysobacterales bacterium
GCGGCAACGACCAGATCTTCGGTCATCTCCGCGTCGGACAGCACGCTGGGGTCGATCCGCACGCTGCGGCATTCCATGCGGCCGGTGAGTGTGATGCTGACCATGCCGCCGCCAGCGCTGCCGGTGACTTCGAGATTGGCGAGTTCTTCCTGCGCACGCTGCATGTTTTCCTGCATCTTCTGCGCTTGTTGCATCAATTGGGCAATATTTCCACGCATGGGTACGATCTCTCGGGTTCAGTCTTCAAAGGGACGGATGGAATCGGGTACAAGCTTGGCACCCTGCTGGCCGATCAACCGCTGCACGTCGGGGTTGGCCATGAAGTTTTCTTCGGCAGCAGTCTGCTTGGCGTCACGCTGACGTTCTACACGCTGATGCAGGGTTTCGGCGTTGGCGGGTTTTGCACTGTCGAACTTCAGCTGCACCGCACCGCCAAGCTGCGCGCTGAGCGCATCGGTCAGCGCCTTCACCAGCGACGGGCTGCGCAGGTGGTCGTTGTCGGCCGACAGCGACAGCCGCAGGACACCATCGGCATAGCCGGTAAACGCGGCATGCGCGGCAAGCTCGCGCGCGGGCCCGCGAAGGCCGCTGTTGGCGAGCAGATCCATCCAACGGTCGTTGTCGATTTCGACGGCAGGCGCCGGAGCCGCCTGTACGAGAACCGTTTGTATCGAAGCCGTTTGTGCCGGGGCCGTTTGTGCCGGGGCTGTTTGTATCGAAGCCGTTTGTGCCGGGGCCGAGATTTCGATGGCAGCGGAACCCGGCCGCGTAGGCGGCGGTCCGACAACAGGCGGCGACGTACGCACCGGAGCGGCCGGATTGTCCATTGCCGCAGCCGGCAGCGGGCGCGGCGCCGTTCTGCTGGTTGTTGTTTCAAGCGCGGCGCGGGCAGCCTCGGGGCCCCGTGCGGTCACGCCGGCAGGCGTTTCAAGCTTCGCTCCACCGGGCTCGGCCGGGCGGAATGCCAGCATCCGCAGCGCAGTCATTTCGAATCCGCCGCGTGGACTCGGCGCCAGACCCAGGTCGCGTCGGCCGTGCAGTGCCATCTGGTACCAGAGCTGCACGACTTCAGGCCGCAGCTTGCTGGCCAGCACATCAATCTCGACGCCATCGGCTTCGATCTCCGCAGACGGCACCAGTTGCCGCACCTGCACCCGGTGCAGAGCTTCGGCCATCGCATCGATCACTCCGCCCCAGTCGGGCGAGAAATCGGCCAGCGCTGCGATCTCGGACAACAGGCTTTCGCCGTCGCCCGCCGCCAGCGCGTTCAGCACCGCACCGACGCGCATGCGGTCGACCGTCCCCAGCATGGTCGCGACGCCTGCATCGGTCAGCGGGGCGCCATCGGTGCTCGCGCCGGTGTAAGCGATCGCCTGATCAAGCAGCGACAGCCCGTCGCGCAGACTGCCATCGGCGGCCTTCGACAGCTGGCGGATCGCACCGGCTTCGGCCGAAATGCCCTCGGCCTCCAGAATCTTGGCGATTTGGCCCTGGATCTGCGGCTCTTCCAGCCGTTTCAGATTGAACTGCAGGCAGCGCGAAAGCACCGTGACCGGCAGTTTCTGCGGATCGGTGGTCGCCAGCAGGAACTTCACGTGCCCCGGCGGCTCTTCGAGCGTCTTCAGCAACGCGTTGAAGGCCGACTTAGACAGCATATGCACTTCGTCGATCAGATAGACCTTGACCCGGCCGCGTGACGGCATGTACTGGGCGTTGTCGATCACGTCGCGGACATCGTCCACGCCGGTGTTGCTGGCGGCGTCGATTTCAAGCAGATCGATGAACCGACCTGCGTCAATATCGCGACAGGAATTGCATTCACCGCAGGGCTCGGCCGAGGTTCCGCGCTCACAGTTGAGCGATTTCGCGAAAATTCGGGCAATGGTGGTCTTGCCCACGCCACGGGTGCCGGTGAACAGGAACGCGTGATGCACACGCCCAGTGTCCAGCGCGTTGGTGAGCGCGCGGACGACGTGCTCCTGCCCGACCAGTTCGGCAAAACGCTTGGGGCGCCACTTGCGGGCGAGGACGAGATAGGACATCCGCACATTCTGCCACGGGCGGCGGTTCGGTCGGCACGCGGAACGGTCTTCCTTGTCGATGGCAGGCCATGCCGTTAGAATTGGCGGTCCTGAACACGGCCGGACGCCGGGATCGGGAAAGCAACAAAGAAACGGAGAGGTGTCCGAGTGGTTGAAGGAGCACGCCTGGAAAGTGTGTAAGCGTCTAAACCGCGCTTCGGGGGTTCGAATCCCCCTCTCTCCGCCAGATTACGTAAACCCCTGATATTTCAGGGGTTTTTTGAATAGATCGAAATCGCTGGCAGGACACTGATCGGGACACTCCCGATGCGTATCCCCCACTATCTGACTCGTGGCTCATCCGGGTCCTACACGTTTCGCCTTCGCGTTCCCTCCTCCCTGCAAGGGTTGCTGGGGCGGCGGGTGATCAAGCATGCGCTGCGCACATCAGACACCCGTCGCGCAGGACTAGACGCACTCGATCTTGCTTCCCGATATGCTCGGCTCTTCATGGAGGTTGAGAGAGCTGCTATGAGAAGGAAGCTCACTGTGGACGATGTGGAGCGCAGCCTTGCCGAGCATGGCGCGCGCCGCTATGAGATTGACCTACATATTGGCCGACTGAGGGTCGACGGGCCTGAAGACCACGCCTTGGCGATGGACGCGCTCTCGCGGCTGGAATCCATTGGCATGCTCGCCCCGCAGCGCCCTCAAGAGCCTGCACCCCCACCTGAAGCCAAGGTCGCTGAAGCCATCTCGATGGGCAAGGCGCGTGACGCCTGGCTGAAGTCCATGGAGGCGAGCACCTCCAAGAAGACCTTGAGCATCAAGTCGGCCGCAATCGAGAGCCTCACCAGCTTCATTGGGGAAAGCCGGCAGTTGCATACGGTCAATCGACCGGATCTGGCACGCTGGTATCAGCTCTTGCGTGACCAAGACATTGCGACCCCGACGCTCACCAACAAGCAGTCTTACATCGGTGGCAAAAGGGGATTCTTTGCTTGGGCCATGGCTTCGGGTCACTACCCCGCCGGGGACAATCCAGCCCAAGGGCACGTGTCTTACACCGCCAACGAAAAGCGCAAACGGCGCAAGTTCGGCTTCAAGGCTTTCACGCAAGATCAAGTCCAAACGCTCTTCCACCCTGCGACGTTTACCAAGCTCTCTTTTCACGCGCGGTGGGCCATCTTGCTTGGACTCTATACAGGGGCGCGCGTATCAGAGATTGGGCAGCTGAGGGTCCTCGACATCGTCGAACTGGACGGAATCCCTTGTCTCCAGTTGACCGAAGAGGGCGACAACCAGAGTCTGAAGACGGACCTCAGCCGGAGAATCGTGCCCCTTCACCCACACCTTGTAGAGCTTGGATTTCTCAAGCACGTTAAGACCTTGGTCGCGGCCAACGAGTGGCAGTTGTTTCCCAAGGGGAAAGCGACCGCCATCAACGGTCGAGGAAACTGGATCACAAAGGCGTTTTGAACTTGCCCCCTCAGACCGGACGCCAGGAAGCGATACTTTCATCGCACCCTGGAGGTTCCCATGCAACGCATTACCCGTCGTCGTTACACAGACGATTTCAAATCTCAAGCGATCCT
>JANLSB010000125.1:0-5486 GCA_031362125.1 Lysobacterales bacterium
GCTGGAGAATCTCGACCAGCCCAGCGACGCCGACAAGGTCGCGCGCGAGATCATCATGGCCTTCGAGGCACCGCTGGTGCTGGACGATCGGCAGGAAGTGGTGATCTCACCGTCGATCGGCATCAGCCTGTATCCCGACCACGGCCAGGTCCCGACCGAACTGCTGAAACAGGCCGACACCGCCATGTATCAGGCGAAGGCCGCCGGGCGCCGCACTTTCGTGCGCTACAACGAGGCCATGGAGAGCGCCAACCGCCGACGCGCGCAGCTGTCCAGCGCATTGCACAAGGTGCTGGATCGCCAGGAGCTGCGTCTGGTGTTCCAACCGCGGCTGTCGCTCAGCAGCCGCCGCATCACCGGCGTGGAAGCGTTGCTGCGGTGGACCAGCGAGGAATACGGTGAGATTCCACCGATCCAGTTCATCCCGTTGGCCGAGGAAAGCGGCCTGATCCTCGAAATCGGCGAATGGGTGCTGCGCGAGGCCTGTCTCACCCTGCGCCGCTGGCGTGAAGCCGGCATGACCGAATTGAACATGGCGGTGAATGTGTCGGTGCTGCAGCTGCTGCGCGGCGATTTCTCCGAGATCGTGCGCCGGGCGCTGACCGACACCGGGGTGCCGCCGCACGCACTGGAACTCGAACTGACAGAAAGCGTCCTGATGGCCAACGCCGAGCAGACTTCGGCCAAACTGCAGTCGCTGCGCGAAATGGGCGTCTCGCTGGCAATCGACGACTTCGGCACCGGGTATTCCTCGCTGGCCTACCTCAAACGCCTGCCGATCACGACCCTGAAGATCGACAAGACCTTCATCACCGACCTGAACCGCGACCCGGACGATACCGCCATCACCACCACCGTCATCACCATGGCCCATTCGCTGGGCCTGACCGTGGTCGCCGAGGGCGTGGAAACCGAGACCCAACTGCGCTTCCTCGACCATTTCCGCTGCGACGAGATCCAGGGCTACTGGCTGTTGAAACCGGTGGATCCCGACACCTGCCTGCAGTTCATCCGCGAATGGACGCCGGCCAAGGCCAGCGGCGCCGGCCCGCAGGCGGCGCTTCTCCCTTCCGTTGTCTTCCCGCCCATGGTCGGGCCGGCTTGACCCCCGGCGGGCGCCTGCCTATCGTGCAGCCATGAACGACGCCGATGTCATTGCCCAGTTGCGCGCCCTCGCCGACCGCGTCGAGACCCTCGTGCTTCGGGTCCAGCGGTTGTCCGAGGAAAACCGCGGCCTGCGTCAGCAGCAGGAGCAGTTGACCAACGACCGCTCGCAGTTGCTCGCCAAGAACGAACAGGCGCGTTCGCGCGTCGAAGCGATGATCGCGCGGCTTAAGTCGCTGGAGCAGCACACGTGAACGCTCTGCCATGAACCAGCCCGCCAGCGAACCGGTCAACGTCCGCATTCTCGATCGCGAATACACCGTCGGCGTCAACCCCGACGAGCGCGACAGCCTGCTGTCGGCGGCGCGCCTGCTCGAAACCAAGATGCGCGAAGTGCGCGGCAGCAACCGCATGGCCGCCGTCGATCGCGTCGCGGTGCTGGCAGCGCTGAATCTCGCGCACGAGCTGGAACAATTGCGGAACGAAAACGCATCGCGCGACCGCGAACTGGCGCGCACGCTGAGCGAACTCAATCGCAAGATCGACGCGCTCGCTTCCGACTGAACGCAACAGGAACCGCCGGATCCATCGCACCCATCATCGATAGAACACGCGCACTTCACGCGGTATCGGTTTTCACTTCCCACACGACCCTTGCGCTCCGATATCGCACGCCTATACTGCGCATGCGTCCTCTGCCGTGAACGACGGCGTGCCAAACATTCACCTTGGCCCTTAAATACGACCACGGGAATGCAATGGAATCCGGGTGTGCATGTCCGCCTCGCAGCGGGAAGCCCGATGGAAGCCAAGTGTTCCCACTTGAACCCCGGGTTCAAGGTCGTTTTGCGCGCATCGTCATGGCGGAGGATGTCTTTGTTCTGCGGGAGCCGCGTCGCGGCCCCCGCGTCACGATTCACGCGTCGCAACGGATTGCTGCCATGCGAAGGTCGGCGCAGCCCATCCCGCTGCGGCCTTCGAAGAAGACGATCGCGCGAGCACCCGTGAAAGCCCGCATTCACCGCGGGCTTTTCGTTGCGGCAAACATCGCGTACCCATCCCCCTTACCCTCGCGAGGCGACATGACCGACGACAGCGCCGCTATGCGCAAAGCGCTCCGTGACGCGCTGCGCGACCGTCGGCGGAAACTGCCGCCTGCGGCACGCATCGCCGCTGCCGAAGCGTTGGCGTTGCGGCTGCTGGCGCTGCCGTTCGCGCCGGCCACCGGCCACGTCGCTGGTTACTGGGCCATGGACGGTGAGATTGCACTGCACGTCTGGCAACTGCGGTTGCCGCCGGGCGTCCGCTATTGTCTGCCGGTACTGGGCGACGACAATCAGCTGCGATTCGCGCCGTGGCGTCCGGGCGAGGCGCTCGTCGCCAACCGTTTCGGCATTCCAGAACCTGCCGAGTCCGAAGCGCTGCCGGCCGAAACGATGGACCTGATCGTCGTGCCGCTGGTGGGGTTCGACGCCAGCGGCCAGCGTTTGGGCATGGGGGGCGGCTGGTACGATCGCAGTCTCGCCTTCCGCCGCAACCGCACCGTACCTCCGTGGCTGGTCGGCGCCGGTTTCAGCGTCCAGCGCATCGACATGCTGCCTGCCGAACCCTGGGACGTGCCGCTGGACGCCATTTGCACCGAATCCGATACCTTCAACCCGCATCGCCACACGCCATGACCGCACGCAAACACTATTGGCTGATGAAATCCGAACCCGAGGATTTCTCCATCGACGATCTCGCGCGGGTTGGCGTGGAGCCCTGGACCGGGGTGCGCAATTACCAGGCGCGCAATTTCATGCGCAGCATGCAGTTGGGCGACGGCGTGTTGTTCTACCACTCCAACACCGCCGTGCCCGGCGTCTACGGTCTGGCCGAAGTCGCCACCGCAGCGTATCCGGACCCGACCCAGTTCGAGCGCAAATCGAAATATTTCGACGACGCCTCCTCGCGGGAGCAACCGCGCTGGGATCTGGTCGACGTACGCTATGTCCGCACGCTCAGGAGGGCGATCACGCTGGACGATATCCGCACGCAAGCCGAAACACTCGGCGAGGAGTTCTCGCTCATTCGGAAGGGAAACCGACTCTCCGTGCTGCCGGTCACCGCCGCGCAGTGGAAAATCATTCTTTCCCTCGAGTAAACATCCCCCATGTCCGAAGCGAAAAAAATGGCCGCCCTCAAAGCCCTCGACTATGTCGAAGAAGGCATGATCGTCGGCGTCGGCACCGGCTCTACCGTCGCTTATTTCATCGATGGCCTTGCCGGCATGAAAGACCGCATTCAAGGCGCTGTCTCCAGCTCCGTGCAGAGCAGCGCGCAACTGCGGAAACACGGCATCGACGTGCTCGAACTCAACAATACCGGCCCGCTTGCGCTGTATGTGGACGGCGCCGACGAATGCGACGGCAACAAACGTCTGATCAAGGGCGGCGGCGCGGCCCTGACCCGCGAGAAGGTCATCGCCGAGGCCAGCAAGAAGTTCGTGTGCATCGTCGACCCGAGCAAACAGGTCGGCATCCTCGGCCGGTTTCCGTTACCGGTGGAAGTCATCCCGATGGCCCGCAGTCTGGTCGCTCGCGAAATCGTGCGCATCACCGGCGGCCAACCGGTGTGGCGCGACGGCACGGTCACCGACAACGGCAACTGGATCCTCGATATCCATGGTCTCGCCATCGTCGACCCGGTGGGTATGGAGCGCGACCTGAATCAGGTGCCCGGCGTGGTCAGCGTCGGCCTGTTCGCACGCCGCCCGGCGGACGTGGTGATCATCGGCGGCGAGCGGCCGGTGGTGTTGTAACCCGTTGATCTGAAGATCTTTGTGGGAGGGCCTTCAGGCCCGATCGCCGCAGCCTGTCCACGGCGGAAAGCATCGGGGCTGGTTTTCAACAGCCGAATGGCTGGTCAGCCCCTCCTGCAGTCGACGTTTCTTGGGTGCGATACTGTCCATCAGTGGGGGGCTGGAGCCCGCCCTACCCCGGCTCCGGCGACCGGGTTCGCGTCACCATCCTCTGCACGACCCGTTGGGGCGGACGTGCGGCTGACACACCGCCACCCCATGACCCTGCGCTGCCTCTTCGTCGACTTCAATTCCTACTTCGCCTCGGTGGAGCAGCAGGACGACCCGCGCCTGCGCGGCCGCCCGGTCGGCGTGGTGCCGGTGATGGCCGAGACCACCTGCTGCATCGCCGCCAGCTACGAAGCCAAGGCCTTCGGCGTGAAGACCGGCACACCGGTGTGGGAAGCGCGCGAGCGTTGCCCGGATATCGTGCTGCTCGAAGGCCGGCCAGCGCGCTACGTCGAACTGCATCACCAGCTGATGGACGCGATCCAGCACTGCATCCCACACGACAAGGCACCGTCGATCGATGAAGTGCCGTGCTGGCTGATCGGCCGCGAGCGCCAACGCGACCACGCCGAAGCCATCGCCGGCAATATCAAACGCACCCTGCTCGACCGCGGCTTCGATGCGATCCGCTGTTCGATCGGTATCGCGCCAAACGAATTCCTCGCCAAGACCGCGTCCGACATGCGCAAACCCGACGGGCTCACGGTGCTGGAACTGTCGGATCTGCCGCATGCGCTGTACGAACTTGAGCTGCGCGATTTCTGCGGCATCGGCCCGTCGATGGAGCGTCGCCTGCATCGCGCCGGCATCCGCACCACCGAACAACTCTGCGCCGCAACACGCGATCATCTGCGCGCCGCATGGGGCAGCGTCGAAGGCGATCGCTACTGGCTGCAGCTGCGCGGCCACCATCTTCCGCGCCGCGAAAGCCAGCGCGGCTCGGTCGGTCACTCGCATGTGCTCGGTCCGGAACTGCGCAATTACGACGGCGCGCGCTCGGTGCTGTTCAAACTGCTGGCGAAAGCCGCGATGCGCCTGCGCAAGGAACAGTTCCTCGCTGGCGGCCTCGCGATCCGCATCCGCTTCGTCGGCATGGACAAACGCTTCGAGCGCGACCTGTCGTTCGCGCCGATCGACGACACCCCGACTTTTCTCAAACTGCTGGGCCATGAACTCGAAGCACTGGAACGCGCGCTCGCCAACGGCCGCTGGAACCCGAAACGCCACCCACCGCTGTCGGTAGCGGTGACGCTGGTGCAGTTGGAAGCGTGCGGCAGCGTCAGCGGCGAACTGATGCCCGACCGCCAGCGCAGCCGCGAAATGAGTGCGGTCCTCGACAAGATCAACCAACGCTACGGCAACAACGCCCTCTACTTCGGCGCGATGCAGAACGCGTTATCGCAGCAGGCCGCGCCGATGCGCATCGCCTTCGGCCAGATCCCGCAGACCGACGTCGAAGAAGATACCGGCAACGAACTGTGGCTCAAACGCGAACGCCACTTCAAAGTCCTCGCCGAAACCGCGCATCGCGAAG
>JANLSB010000440.1:0-3395 GCA_031362125.1 Lysobacterales bacterium
CAGCCCGGCACGTTGTACAGCGCGCTGTCGGCCAAGTATCCGAACGACCGCCTTGGTCACACCCACTTCTGGCAGGACCTGAACTATTCCTCGTATTCCTACGAACGCTTTTTCCCGGAGATCCAGAACGCACCGAACCAGGCAGCCAAGGAAGCGATCATCCATGCCAAATGGGGCAGCGACACCCAGCGGCTGTCGGCGAAGCTCAATGGTCTGAACAACTTCGGCGGTTACTTCCCGCAGTACCGCGCGCTCAACGAGAGCCATTGCACCACGGTGGTCGATTTCAAGAACGGCGATGTGCAGACCATGAGCCTGGAACTGCGCAACTTCATCGACAGCGTACTGGTGGGCTCGGGCAAGGTTCTGGACGCGTCCGAAGCCAGCGACGTCGCCGACCGCAATAAACCCTTCAATCTGCTGTACTGGACCATCGACCAGCTGCTCTAATCGCCACACAGCGACACGGCGGACCCGCAGCATCGGGGTCCGTCGGGGTCGGAACCTCTTCCGGAAGCCTCCGCCGCACATCATGAAGATCAAACCTGTTCACGTGGGGCTGGCGATCGCGGTAACACTGACCTTCACGCTGTGGGTCTCGGGCCAGCACCGCGAGGCGGTGACCGCAAGGGCACTGGCAGAGCCCAGCACATCGATGACGGCACCCGCCGGTCCCAACGCAGCACTGGCGTCGACACCGGAAGCGCGCGCCTATCTCAGCCGGCAGGCCTTCGAGCAGGAGACGCGCAGTTTTCTGCGTGACGCGCCCAACCTCAGCGACGGCACCCGCAACGCGCGCGCACTCGCACTGAGCCGCGAGATCGGCCGACGCGAGCAGACGCTGGAACTGTCCGCCGGTGAAGCCGTCATGTTGCGCATCGGCCTGATCCAGGCCGCAGTCAAGGACGATTCCGAGCGTATGCGTCAGGCGCAAATGCTCATCAAGCGATATCGCGAGCTGGGCGAAGCACGGCAGCGGGCGTTTCTGGCCCAGCAGCGAAGGGATGCCCAATTCCAGGACTACAAGGCGCGCGAAGCCAGGATCGTCTCCGAAATCCTCACGATGGAGTACTACCCGGGCGGTATGAGTCGAGACGACTATCTGCGTCAGCGCCTGCAGGAGGCGCGGGTCGCGATCTACGGTACACAGAGCGCCCCGCCCCTCACACCCTGAGGTGATTTCGGCCGGGCCTCGGGAAGATCCATCCCCTTCGCGCTCAAAAAACGTTTTTTCCAACCTTCGGCACATGCCTGCGCGCGCGTGCGCTACGCTCACAGGTTGACCGCCGTTTCCGGAACCCATAATGGAGCTGACCGAAATGAAACATGCATTAATGAAACATGCATTAATGAAACATGCACTAATGAAGCATGCCGCAATGAAGCATGCCGTGATCAGCAAGACCCTGATCGCCCTCGGCCTCGCGTTGGCGATCGCCGCGCCGGCAGCGTTCGCCGGCGACAACGCACGACCACAGCTCGGCAGCTTCGGCATCGCCCTGGACAACCGCGATCTATCTGTAAAACCGGGGGACGATTTCAACCGTTACGCCAATGGCCGCTGGTTCGACAACTATCAGATGCGCGACTACGACACCCGCTACGGCTCGTTCAACGCGCTGAGCGACCTGGCCGAGGAGCAGACCCGCGCGATCATCGAAGCGTTGTTGGCGCGCAAGGATCTGACGCCGGGCAGCGATGAACAGAAGGTCCGCGACTTCTACGCCAGCTACATGGACACCGCCACGCGCGATGCGGCCGGCATCGCCCCGCTCAAGCCGACCCTGGCGCGCATCGCCGGCGTCGATTCCATCGCCGCGCTGACCGCCGCGTTCGGCCGCTCCGCCATGGAAGGCACCAGCAGCCCGGTGGGCGGCAACGTCACGCTCGATCGCAAAAACCCGGACCGCTATCTGGTCGGCATCGGCGTCGGAGGGCTGGGCCTGCCGGACAAGGATTTCTATCTCAATCCGGAGCCGCGATTCGTCCAGATCCGCGCCGCGTATCTGGAGCACATCGTGACCATGCTCGGCTTCGCCGGCATCGCCGACGGCAAGCCCCGCGCCGAAGCGATCATCGCGCTGGAAACCGGACTCGCGAAGCAAATGTGGGACCGCGCGCAGCTGCGCGACCGCGACAAGACCTACAACCTGCGCACCTTCGCCCAACTGCGCGAAGAATTTCCCGGCTACGACTGGGCCGCTCACTTCGATGCTCAGGGTCTGGCACCGCCGGACGAGGTCAACGTCGCCACGCCCAGCGCGGTCGGTCCGATTCTCGAGATCGTCGCGAAGACGCCTTTGAACGTCTGGCGCGATTACCTGACCTACCACGCCGTGCGCAATCACGCCCCGATGCTGAGCACAGAGATCGATCAGGCCGCATTCGCGTTCACCGGCATGATGCTGCAGGGCCAGAAGGCCCAGAAGGAATTATGGAAACGCGGCGTCGTTGCGGTGGGCAGCACCGGTGGACTGGGCGATGCGGTCGGACGGATGTACGTGGCCCGCCATTTCAAACCCGAGGCCAAGGCCGCGATGGACGATCTGGTCGAGAACCTGCGCACCGCACTGCGCCAGAACATCGGCAAGCTCGACTGGATGGGCGAAGCGACCAAGGCCGAGGCCTACAAAAAGCTGGGCACTTTCCTGCCGAAGATCGGCTACACCAAGCGTTGGCGCGACTACAGCAGCGTGACGATCGTTCCCGGCGATCTGATGGCGAACGTCCTTTCGGTACGCCGCTATGCCATCGACGACCAGCTGCGCCGCCTCGGCACCAAACCAGACCGCGACGAATGGTTCATGACCCCGCAGACGGTCAACGCCTACTACAACGCTTCCTTCAACGAGATCGTGTTCCCCGCCGGCATCCTGCAACCGCCATTTTTCGACGTGAACGCAGACCCGGCGGTGAACTACGGCGCCATCGGCGGCGTGATCGGCCACGAGATGGGTCACGGTTTCGACGATCAGGGCTCGAAGTCGGATTCCGCCGGCATTCAACGCAACTGGTGGACCGACGAGGACCGCGCGCGTTTCGATGCAAGGACCAAGGCGCTCGTGGCTCAGTACAACACCTACTGCCCCTTGGAAGGCCACTGTGTGAACGGCCAGCTGGGGTTAGGCGAGAACATCGGCGACCTCGGCGGGCTGTCGATGGCCTATACCGCCTACAAGCTCAGCCTGAAGGGCAAGGCCGCACCGGTGATCGATGGCCTGACTGGCGACCAGCGCTTCTTCCTGGCCTGGGCACAGGTGTGGAAATCGAAGTTCCGCGACGAGGCGATGATCAACCAGGTGAAGGTCGGTCCGCATTCACCGCCGCAATACCGGATCAACGGTCCGCTGCGGAATCTGAACGAGTGGTACCAGGCCTTCGACGTCAAGCCGGGC
>JANLSB010000443.1:0-7809 GCA_031362125.1 Lysobacterales bacterium
AATAGCTATTCCATTCCCGTGCCGGAACTGAGCGGCACAGGCCAGACTACCTTGGTATCCTCAACTCTGGCCTGATTAACGCGAACGAGCGCGGTCGCTGGAGCTATTCGTCCGGCAAATGCTATTCTACCCGACAAATCACCGTTACTGCCCTGCCACAGACGAGAGCAACATGCCCGACGAAACCCCCAAACGTAAAATCTGGATCGGCTTTGATCTCGGCGGCACCAAGATGATGGCAGTCATTTTTGACGACAAGCTAAATGTGCTGGCCAGAAAACGCAGGAAGACACGCGGCAACGATGGCGAAAAGCCGACGCGCGTCGGCATCGGCCCGTATCTGCGTGCGCATGCGGACACGTTTCCGGCGATCGTCGTGTTTCCGCAGGCGCCGGACGACAGCGATTGGAAAGGCACGGCCGCCGGGATCGCGTTCGCCGCGCTCGATGCCGCCACCGAAGAATTCGGCGGCGATCGCGACCGCAGTTATCTAACCGGCCTGTCCATGGGTGGCTTTGGCACCTGGGAACTCGCGTTGATGCAGCCGAAGCGTTTCGCCGCGCTGGTGCCGGTGTGCGGCGGCCTGACCGCGCCGCGCGAAGCGCGCGATCTGAGCGTCACCCGCTTGCGCGATGAGGCGGATCCTCTGGCCGCGCTGGCGCAGCGTCTCAGGCATCTGCCGGTGTGGATCTTTCACGGCGCGAAGGATGACGTTGTGCCGCCGCGCGAGGATCGTCTGATCGAGGCCGCGTTCCGCGCTGTGGGCGGGGATGCGCGCTACACCGAATTCCCCGAGGCCAACCACAACAGCTGGGATCCGGCGTATTCGCAGACGCCGGACCTGTGGCCGTGGCTGTTCGCGCAGCGCCGCCGGTAGGCCATGCCCCGATGGGGAATGCCGCAATGGAGAATGCCGCAATGGAGAATGCCGCGATTCAGAGGCTGTCGTTCGCAGGCGCTTGCGCCGCCGATTTCGCGGCCATCGCCCGCGCTCCGGAAATGATCATCGTCACCATCGTGCTGAGCTGATCGATCAGCTCGTGGTCGCGTTCCGGCGGCAGATCCATGGTCATTGCGCCCATCGCGAATACAAGGCGGGTGATCGCTTTCGCTACCAGCGCCGGTTCGTGCATGACCGCGCCTTCAGCGGCGGCCAGTCGCACCAGGTCCGAGCGCAATTCCTCTTCGAAGAACGTCAGCTCGCGGTCGACCGCCTGCTTGAACGCATCCGAGCCCACGGTGCCCTCACGCAACAGCACATGCAGCAGCTTGTCGTCGGCGCGCACCTGTTCCATGAAGGCCTCGACCGAGCCGCGCACGATGCCGCGTTGGGTCGCCGCGCGATGCCGGGCTGCGCCGACGATCTTGCGCAGCGAGCGCCCGGCCACGTCGATCAATGCGACGGCCAGCTCGTCCATATCGCGGAACTGGCGGTAGAAGCTGTTGGGGGCGATACCGGCCTCGCGCGCGACTTCGCGCAGGCTCAGGCTGGACACGCTGCGGTGCGGTCCGATCAGGCGCAGTGCCGCCGCAAGCAGGTCATCCCTGGAAATCGCGGTTTTGCGCCCCGGGAGAAAGTCGATGCCGTCGGGGGATAGCTCTTGGGTCACGGGCGGCGCAGGAAGAGAACGATCCTGCATCATAGCCTCAACAGAAATATACACATGTATAGACAACTGTATTTGCATCTGTATAGTGGAGCCATGAACGCTGCCGCCAACCCTGCCATCGCACCCCGCCGTCCCCTGCTCAAGCGCTTGGCGCGGACCTTTGTGGCACCGGGTACCTTTGATTTCTGGGCGTCCCGCCTGCATTCGACCTGGTCCTGGGATCGCCCGCTGGCCCGGATCGTGGCCCGCCGGGCCGAATCCAGCGACACCTTCACCCTGCTGCTGCAGCCCAACCGGCATTGGTATGGCTTTCGGCCGGGTCAGCATTTGAATATCGGCGCCGAGATCGACGGCACCCGCGTCACCCGCAGCTACAGCCTGAGCGACGCCCCGCGCGCCGATGGCCGGATCGCGATCACGGTCAAGGCGATCCCCGGCGGCAAGCTCAGCCAGCATCTATGCCACTCGGCAAAGCCCGGTGATGTGCTCACGCTCGGTGCGGCGTTCGGCGAGATGACCTTGCCGGAAACATCCGAAGGCGCCTGGCTGTTCCTGGCCGCCGGCAGCGGCATCACCCCGATGATGGCGATGATCCGCGCGCAGGCCGCGCAGGGCATGCCGATGCCGATCGCGCTGGCGTATTGGGCGCGCAGCCGCGCCGAACTGTGCTTCGTCGATGAACTGCGCGCACTGGCCGCGCGGCAGCCTAATTTCCGCGTCGACTTTGTAGTCACGCGCGAAACCGATGCTCTCGATTGCCGGCATGGCCGCATCGATACATCTTCGCTGTCGGCATTCGCGCCCGACCTGCATCAACGCCGCGTGTTCGCCTGCGGCCCCGACGGTTTCGTCGCGGCGGCGCGCGCGCTGACCGCCGACCGCGCGGTTGCGTTCCATGCCGAAGCCTTCACGCCGCCAGCGCGCAACGATGTCGATGCCGACACCGGCAGCGTGCAACTGACGCTTGCCGCCAGTGGTCGGGTGCTGACCGTGCCGCGCGGTGAATCCCTGCTTTCCGCACTGGAAGCTGCCGGGCTCAAACCCGCGTCCGGCTGTCGCATGGGCATCTGCAATACCTGCGCCTGCGGCAAACGCGCCGGCACCACGCGTCACCTGCACACCGGCGATGTCGAACACGAGCCGGTGTCCGCGCTGCGGCTGTGCGTGAACAGCGCGCACAGCGACCTCATTCTGGATCTCTGACCCATGACCGACAACATCAAAAACCGCGCGCTGAGCGCCAATGAGCTCGAATGCTTCGGCCACGAACTCGACGCCGTGCGCGCACGCACGGCTGCGACGCTCGGCCAACGCGATGCGAACCACATCCGCGCGGTCGTCGCCGGCGTGCGCTGGAGTGGACTTTCCGGTCGCGTACTGCTCTGGGGCGGGGCGGTCGGTGGCGGAATGCTCGGCGATGTCCTGCACATCGCGCCGCTGTCCGCACTCATCTTCGGTACGCTGCTGCTGGCGTTCTCGAAAATCCTCGAGAACATGGAGCTTGGCCACAACGTGATGCACGGGCAGTACGACTGGATGCGCGACCCGCATCTCGACGGCAAGACTTACGAGTGGGACATCGCCGGTACCGGCGACAACTGGCGCGAGACCCACAACCATCGCCACCATACGTGGACCAATGTCCGCGGCATGGACGACGACATCGGCTACGGTCTGCTGCGCGTTTTTCCAGAACAGCGCTGGAGGCCGTTCTATCTTGCGCAGCCGTTGATCGCAGTGATCTTCGCGCTGCTGTTCGAGTGGGGCGTAGCGATCCAGCACCTGCGCCTCGGCCGCTGGTTCGCCGGCAAGATGTCGGCCGCGAAGCTGCGCGAAGCGTTTCGCCCGGTCGGCCACAAGATGGCGCGGCAGGTGTTGAAGGACTACGTCTTCTTCCCGCTGCTCGCTGGTGCGTTTTTCATGCCGGTGTTGTTGGGCAACATCGTCGCCAACATCCTGCGCAACCTCTGGACTTACACCATCATTTTCTGCGGCCACTTCACCGCCGACGCCGAGATCTTCCCGAAGGAATCGGTGATCAACGAATCGCGCGGCCACTGGTATCTGCGCCAGCTGCGCGGTTCGTCCAATCTGACCGGCGGCAAGCTGATGAATCTGATGTCCGGCAACTTGAGCCACCAGATCGAACATCATTTCTTTCCCGACGTGCCTGCCAACCGCTACGCCGCGATAGCGGTCGAAGTGCGCGAGATCTGCGCGCGCTACGGCCAGCACTACAACACCGGTTCGCTGCCGAAACAGTTCGGCGAAGTCGTCTGGCGGATTCTGCGACATGCCTTTCCGAGCAAGTCGACGGCAAATATCGCATATCGACTACAGAGCAACTGAGCGATCCACCGGATCCTTTCGTTGCTCAGCGGGCACTTCGTGCAGTCGAATCGTTCTGCGCATCGCCCGATGGGCCGGTCGCATTGCGAAGTCCGACCAACCTCGACTTTTCGAGTTTTGCGGCAACGCCAACGCTTCTGCCGGCCAGGTTCGCGACAACGAACTGGACCGAGCTGCCAAGCACTTGAGCGCTTTCGGAGAGCGTCAGGCCGTAGTCCTGCTCCAGCCATTGGGTCAGACCTGCGGTCGCCATGCGCAGCGCATCGTCCAGTGAGCCCGCCTGACCAAGCGTCATGATGTGCGTGGACGATTCCACGCGCGGCATGGCGATCGCCGTCCCATGCAGGACATCCACGGAAAATTCGACGTCCATGGATGTTTCCAGTGCGTATTGGGACGTCTCGCCATCGCCCTGCAAGGCGTGGGCATCTCCCAGATACAGCAGCGCGCCCGGTTGGAATACCGGCAAATAGACGGTACTGCCTTCCACGACTTCATTGAAATCCATGTTGCCTCCGAAGCGACCGGTATCGCCTGTCGACATGGGTGCAGACCCGAATCCCGGCGCAACGGCCAAACCGCCCAGCATCGGCTTCAACGGAACACTGAATGCTTTCAGTCGATCGGGCGGCGCTTCCGGGCTTGCGGTCCCACGTTCCAGATCCAGCTTCCAGCGAACGGGTTTGCCCAAGTCGATTGCTTTCGCGGCGAGCCCAGTCGTCAATGCGCGCGCAACGATACTGTCCAAACTGTCGGCATAAGCCCTGTTCAAGCGCAAACGTTTGATGCGAACCACGAGCGTGTCGCCGGGGCCTGCCGTAGCGATATAGAACGGTCCCGTTTGCGGATTGCCGAACAGCGCGCGCGTGACGCCTTGCGCATCGACGCCGCCGGAATCGATGGTGGTCGTCTGCACGATGTCTCCCGGCCAGATCGTCAGCACGGGCTTGCGATGCGGGGTGAATTCGTTGGAGTAGTCGGTCGGCTCGAATACGTACCGCCGCGGTGATCCCGGCGGTCTGGACGGAATGAGATTCGCGGTGAACGGATGGCTGACGCGCTTGTCGGCCTGATTGGTGTCGGGCATATCGGCGGTGCCCGCGATCGTCTCGCCGGTCATATCGCCGATATAGACAATGCTCCATTGGTTCGAGTCGGTGACAACGAAACGAAGTCCGCCATCGCGAAGATGGCCCGAAAGCGGCTCACCGTCGAGCTGGCCCGTCACATCCTGGCCATCAAACGTCAATTCGAGCGCCTGATAGGTCGTATTTCCCCACAGATCGGTCTTGAGGACCCAGCTTTCATGTCGGATGTCGCTGGCGGAAAGGCTCAGCGGCGCCAAAGACGCCAATACCAGCAACAACTTGTACATCGCGGCGCCCAGGCATTGAATACAGCTATGGATGCGCGGCCATCAAAAAGCGTCGCAGGCGGCGGGATTCGCGATGCCGGCACAGCGATATCGCTCAGGATAACAACGTCTCCAGCACCGCCATCCGCACCGCGACGCCGTTCGAGACCTGTTTGAGGATCAGCGATTGCGGGCCATCGGCGACGGCGTCGTCGATCTCCACGCCGCGATTGATCGGGCCGGGATGCATCACCACCGCGTCGGGCGCGGCGCGTTTGAGACGGGCTCCAGTGAGGCCGTAGTCGCGGTGATAGTCTTCGAGCGAGGTCACCAGCCCCTGCTCCATGCGTTCGCGCTGCAGGCGCAGCATCATCACTACGTCGACGCCTTCGATCGCTTCATCGAAATCCTGGGTCACGAGACAGCCGTGCAGCATGCCGCCGTTGTCGTCGACCGGCGGCAACAGCGTTGCCGGGCCGCAGACGCGGATGTCGATCGAAGACGCATCGCCTACGCCGAGAATGCGCAGCGCGTGCAGATCGGAGCGCGCGACGCGGGAGTGCAGCACATCGCCGACGATGGCGACCTTCAGACTGGAAAAGTCGACGTGTTTCGCCTGGCGCAGGGTCAGCATGTCGAGCAGTCCCTGGGTGGGATGCGCGCTGCGGCCATCACCGGCGTTGATGATGCGGGTCGTGCTGTCGACGCAGGCCGCCAGCGCGTTGAGCGCGCCGTCCTCGTGGTGGCGGATCACGAATCCACGAACGCCCATCGCTTCGATGTTCTTCAGCGTGTCGCGCGCGCTTTCGCCCTTGGTGGTGGACGATGTGGCGGCATCGAAATTCAGCACGTCCGCACCGAGCCGCTGCGCGGCACGCTGGAAGCTCAGGCGGGTGCGCGTGGAGGGCTCGAAGAACAGGGTGCAGATCGCCACGCCTTCCAGAGCATTCGCTGCGTGCTCGCCGTCGACGAATTGTTGTGCGCGGTCGAGCATGCGGGCCAGAGTTGCGCGCGACATGCCGTCGAGGGTGAGCAAGTGATGCAGTACGCCCTGGGCGTCGTTCTGCAGTTCGGACTTGTGTCCGATGGTGCTGGGGATGCTGTCGAGAAACGAGGTCATCATGGTGTCGATCACTCCTCCAGTGGGGTGGCGTCCTGGGGCGCGGCGAACCAGCGTTCCAGGATCACCGCTGCGGCGACCGCATCCAGCAGATCAGCATCGCGGCGTTTGCGTTTGCCGTCGGCGCGATCGCTGGCGAAACGCTGCGCAGCTTCCTGCGAGCTGTTGCGTTCGTCGATCATCGCGACGGGAAGTTTGAAGCGGTCCCGCAGCGCCAGTGCGAATGCCCGGGCGCGGATGCGGATGGGCTGATCGCCGCCGTCGAGAGTCATCGGGTCGCCGACCACCAAGCCGGTCGGTCGCCATTCGCGATGCAGGCGTTCGATCGCCGGCCAGTCGATCCTGTCGTCATGAACGTCGATCACGGCCAGCGCCCGGGCGCCCAAGCCGAAACCACTCCCGACTGCGACGCCGATCCGGCGGGCGCCGACATCGAAGCCCAGGACCGTGCCGTCGGTGCGCAGGGCGTCGCTCATGCGTGGCCGCTGTAATCCGTCATCCGCATCAGATCCACGCCGATCCTCCCCGCGGCTGCCTGCCAGCGCGCATCCAGCGGCAGCGAGAACAACAGCTCCGCATCGCTCTCGGCGGTGAGCCAGGCGTTGTCGACCAGTTCCTGTTCGAGTTGGCCCGCGCCCCAGCCGGCGCAGCCCAGGACCACGGTCGAACGCGCCGGGCCTTCGCCCTGCGCCAGCGCTTCGAGCACGTCGCGCGAGGTGGTGACATACAGGCCGTCGACGATTTCGAGCGTCGAATCCCAGCGGCGGTCGCCGTCATGCAATACAAAGCCGCGCTCCGGGTGCACCGGGCCGCCTGCCAGCACCTGGCGCTCGCGCAGGTCCGCATCTTCGGTGGTGATGCCCATCTGCTCGAAGACTTCGCCGAGGGTGTATTCGGAGGGGCGGTTGATCACCAGCCCCATCGCGCCTTCGGCGTCGTGCTGGCAGATCAGCGAGACCGTGCGGGAAAACTGCGGATCCGCCAGCGAGGGCAGCGCGATCAACAGCTGATTGGCGAGGGGCGTTGTCTCTGGCAGCATGCCTACATTGTAAGGGATGGTCGCAACAGGCGATGCATCGCCCGGGCATGGGCCCGGAGGGACGCATTCCCTTGCTCCGGGCCGGATGCTGGGTCTCCGGCGGTTCATCACGCTGTCATAAGGAAGCGACCCCCATGCCTTTCTCCATGCCTGTCACCAGCGCTGCGTCGTCCGCGATGTCGATCCCGCGTCGTGCGAGGGCCGTCGCGCTCGTCTCGGTGCTCGTCGCTGCCGTGTCGTTCCTGCCCGCTGCGACGGCTGCAGCCCCGCTTGGCGCCATGCCCGCAGCCGCCGTGGTCGGGACCGGTCCAGCCACGCCCGCCGAGCGTGGTGCGCT
>JANLSB010000452.1:0-5271 GCA_031362125.1 Lysobacterales bacterium
GCACCTGCGCCAGCGGCACATTGATCGAGCGCGCGAGACGCAAGCCCGCGAACAGTGCGATCAGGCCCACCAGCACCAGCGTGCCGATACCCGCGATAGCGATACCGCGCTGCAGCGCTACGACCGGCGCGTTGGATTCGGATTCGTCGATTTCAGAAAGGATGACCCAACGCAGGCCGAGGACGTCGATCGGCGCATACGACCCCAGCACATTGATGCCGCGGTAGTCCGGATACACCGCGGTGCCGCTTTGTCCGGCCAGTGCATTCTGAACGCCGATGGTGTCGATGCTCATCAAGCCGATGTTGGAATCGCGCGAGTCCATCGAGGCAAGCTTGCCCTGAGGCGCTTTCAAGCCGCGCATCATCTCGACGAAGCCGGTGCTGTTCTCCTTCATGAAGCGCGAGACCGAGCGCGGCGTCTTGTCGGCACCGACCAGATAGGTTTCGCCGGAATCGCCCAGGCCGACTTCTTTCCACTTGTCGCTGAAGCTCATGATCTGGTTCACGCGGTCGATCGGCAGCTGCACGATGAACACGCCGATGGTGCGGCCGTCTTCGAGAATGGGCGTGCTGACGAACGAGGCCTGATCGTCGTAGGACGGTCGGTAAGGTGCGTAGTCGGTAATCGATACCGCGTCGGAATTCTTGGCTGCCATCGCCTTGCTGTAAGCCTGACCGAGGCCGCTTCGGGCCCATGGGCCGTCGCGCAGGTTCGTGGCGAAATCGAGTTCTTTGAAGTAGGTGTAGACGACGAAACCGGTCTGGGCGTCGACGAGGAAGAAGTCGTACAGACCATAGTCCTGCACGAGCTTTTCAGCATATCCGTGGATGCGCGGGTGCATCACACTGTAGGCTGAGCCATCGTCGCTCTGCTTCAGTTCGTTCTTCTTGCCGAGCGGATTCTGGTTGCTGGCGATATAGGCGTACTGCGCCGCAAGCGTCTGCGGCGGCAGTTTCGCGACTATATCGGCGATGTCTGCGAGTGCGCCTGGATTGCGCGCCGAATACTGCTTGCCGAAATCGCTGCGGTAATAGTCGGTCAACGCGGTTTTGGCTTGCTCAAGATCCACGCCTGCCGCCATCTGCGGTTGGGTCGCAGTCGCTTCGCGCAACGATTGACGGACTTCCGATGAACGCGCCACGGTCTGCATCAAGTCGCCGACGTTGTCGAAATACGCTTTGATTTCTTCCTGCTTGCCGGCGCGGATCGAGCCCATCTGGTCGTAGGCGCGCTGGTTGAGCGCGGTCGCCGACTGGCGGCTGGCGTAGTAGCCCAGCACCAGCGCGAGCAGGATCAGTGGAATCAGCGCCAACGCCGAGGTACCGACGATCAGCCGTCCGCGAATGCTGCCGAAGAAGGAAGAAGAAGAAGAGCTGGCCATGATGTGTCCCCTCGAAGCGAATGTCTGGATGCGTGTCGGCGTGCGGCGCCGCGTACGTTATTGGTGTGTCATGCCGTGGCGTTGCTTGAAATCTGCTGCGCTGCAGTCGCGAGCCAGCGCTGGATGTCGAATTCGCGTGCCCTCCCCAAAGCGCTGATGTAACCGCGGCCGAGAAACGGCGAGAGCGCGGCGTTTTCGCTCGAGGTTGGATCTTCCGCGCCGACGCTCAACAGCGTCGGTGCGGCGGCGCAGAGCATCGCGCATGCCTGTGCGCCCAGCCCGATCGCGACGATCTGCGGCTGGGCTTCGCTGTCATTCGGCAACGTTGCCCAGCCGGCGAGATCGAACACCGGCAGGAGATTGCCGCGCTGGCTGACCACGCCCTGGAACCAGGGACGCGTGTTGGGCACCCGCACCGGCGCGGCATCGATCAATACCTGCAGCGGCATGCCTTCCGGCAGCAGTAGCCAAGGCAGTGCCCGATGCGGCCTGAATGCGATGCGCGGCGCGTCGGGACGTTGTGCCGGCGGGTCGAGGCGCGCGCTGGTCGCGTCGATGACAGACATGCTCAGCCGTAGGCCTTCAGGGTGTCGAGGATCTGATCGGCCGAATAGGGCTTGCCGATGAGGGCCTTGCCGCCCTGCATTTTGGCCCATATCTGATCGGCCTTCTGGTTCTTGCTGGAAACGAAAACCACCGGTATCGCCTTGGTGTCCGGGTTCGACTGCAGCTGACGGCAGGCTTCGTAGCCGTCCATGTCGGGCATGATGATGTCGAGGAAGATCAGCGAAGGTTTTTCGACTGCGGCTTTCTGGACCGCCTCGGCACCGTTGGAGGCGGTGACGGAATGCCAGCCGGCGTCGTTGAGGATGCTGCGGAGATTGGCGAGTTCGGCGGCGGAATCGTCGCAGATGAGGATCTTGGGCATGGTCGGGAAGTCCTTGATAAACGAGTGAACAGGGCGACGTGTCGTGCGCGATAACGTGGCGCGGATCAGGTCCGGTAGCCGCGGGCGATCAATTGCTCGCGGTCGTTGCGGAAGGACTTCATCAGCATTTTGTCGACCGATTGGCTGAAGGTGTCCCAGGTGATCGGCTTTGTCAGATAGCTGTCGCAGCCGGAGAGTGCGCCGCGCGCGCGATCGAACGGCGACGAGCGGCTGGTCAACATCAGTACCGGCATCAGCCGGGTATAGCTGTTGTGTTTGATCTTGCGGCACAGTTCATAACCGTCGGTGCCGGGCATGACCACGTCGAGGAACGCCAGGCTGTAGCTGTTGTGCTGCAGCAGCTGCATCGCTGCTTCGGCGCTGTCGGCCTGATCGCAGGCGATGCCCAGGCGCTCCAGTGCCATCCGCATCTGTTCGCGCACGGTCAGGCTGTCGTCAACGACCAGTGCGCTGAGCGGCTGCGGTCGCCCGGCCTTGCCGGCCACGAATGCACTGTCGGAGGCGGGCGTCACTGACGAGGCGACTTGCGTCTGCTGTGCTGCCAGGGTGGGGTGGGAGCTGACCTTGGTGCCGGTGAATTCGTGCTCCGCGAGGTCTTCCAATACGCGCATCACCTGCAAGAACAATGACTTGCGTTCGATCCGGTAACGGGTGTCGCCGGCCATTCCGTGATCGGAGATGGTGACCGCCAGCAGTTCCGGGTGGCGTTGACGCAGGTTTTGGTACATCTCCAGCGACACCGGTGAGCTGGCGTCGACAATGGCGACACGGGGTGCCTGGGCGTTTTCGGCTTGGGACGCACGAAAAGTATGCCGTCCATTGTTCGCGCGGTTGATCACGATCTCGAGGAGTCGTGAATCACGGGCTGTCAATCCACAAAGCGCTACTGAGTAAGTCATATCGTCATCTCGCCACCGACTGGGGAACCTGCAAACTTTGACAGGGTGTGCGGGATATTCAGCAAGTTTGATGCCAATTAATCAACGGCTCCTCAATGAACTGACGCTGGCATCAAATTTGCTGAGGGGTTTCTCTGAGTTAAATATGAGTTAATCTCGGCCCGATGCGGCCAAAAGCGGCATCCACTCTCCCCCCGAACATCCATAAGACCTCAGGAGGTTTTTGTGCGTAAACATATGATTGCTATAGCGTTGTTGGCGTTGATGCCGCTGGCGGCCCAGGCCCAGGAAGACGATGGTTCCGGTTTCAACTGGAACGCGGCGGCTACATCCGAATACATGTTCCGCGGTATTTCCCAGACCGACGACAAGCCCGCGATCCAGGTCGGTGCCGGCTATAGTTTCTCCAACGGCATCTATCTTGGCGGTTGGGCGTCGAACGTGGACTTCGGTGAATCCACCGATGCTGAGGTCGACACCTTCGTCGGCTGGAACGGCGATCTGAGTGACAGCGTCAATCTTGACGTTCAGCTGGTCCGATACAATTACATCGGCGAGCCGGACGGCGTGAATTACGCCTATAACGAGCTGATCGGTAAAGCGACTTTCGCCGAGAACTACACGGTGACCCTCGGCTATACCAACGACTATCTCAATACCAGCGAAAACAGCATCTACACCGCCGTGGGCGGAAGCTGGGATGTCGGCCATGACATCAACCTCACGGCGGGTCTGGGCTTCACGTCCAACAGCGGTCCGCTGGACAACTATGCCGACTACTCTGTTGGCGTGAACCGCGATTTCGGTCCGGTCAACATCGGTTTGGGTTACATCGGTACGGACAACAACGGCGAAGACATCTTCGGCGAAGACAATGCCGAGGACAAATTCGTGCTGACGTTCGCGATTGGCGGCTGATTCCACGCGTCGACATGGCACGGTTGCGGTTCCTGGCCGTGAACGAAGAAGGGCGCTCTCGGGCGCCCTTCTTTTTGCTGCGCTGCAGCAGTTTTCTTCAATTCCAGCTGAGAACCACTTTCCCCGACTTGCCCGATTCCATCAGGTCAAAGCCTGTCTGGAATTCGTCGATCGGCAATTGGTGGCTGAGCACCTTGCCCAACGGGAAGCCCGACAGAACCAATTGAGTCATCTTGTACCAGGTTTCATACATTCTGCGTCCATAGATGCCCTGAATGGTCAACCCTTTGAAGATGACTCTGTCCCAATCGACGCCGGCGCCCCTCGGCAGGATGCCGAGCAGGGCGATCTTGCCGCCGTGGTACATGCAGTCGAGCATATCGTTGAAGGCTGCTGGATTTCCGCTCATTTCCAGACCCACGTCGAAGCCCTCCATGTGCAGGTCGGCCATCACCGCTTTCAACGAACTCTTGCTGACGTTGACCACGCGGGTCGCGCCCATGTCTGCGGCCAGCTTCAAACGATAATCGTTCACATCGGTGACCACCACGTTGCGGGCGCCGATGTGTTTGCAGATGCCGGCAGCCATGACCCCGATCGGGCCGGCGCCGGTGATCAGCACGTCCTCTCCGACCACATCGAACTCCAGCGCGCAATGCGCGGCGTTGCCGTAGGGGTCGAAGAATGCGGCCAGTTCGCTGGGGATCTGATCGGGGATGGGCCAGAGGTTGCTGGCCGGCATGGTCAGGTATTCGGCGAAGGCGCCGTTGCGATTCACGCCGATGCCGACGGTGTTCGGGCAAAGATGCTGCTTGCCGGCGCGGCAGTTGCGGCAGTGGCCGCAGACGATATGGCCCTCGGCGGAGACGCGCTGGCCGATGCGGTAGCCGGTCACGCCTGGGCCGAGTTCCACGATCCGGCCGACGAACTCGTGGCCGATCACCAGACCGGGTTTGATGGTGCGCTGGCTCCACTCGTCCCAAAGATAGATGTGCAGGTCGGTACCGCAGATCGCGGTCTTCTCCAGCTTGATCAGCACTTCGTTGGCGCCGGGGGAGGGTACGGGCACCTCTTCCATCCAGATGCCTTTGGCGGCTTCGCGCTTTACCAGCGCTTTCATC
>JANLSB010000459.1:0-2460 GCA_031362125.1 Lysobacterales bacterium
CAGGTAACTGCTTCCCGGCTTCTTGCAGTCGACGCAGGTAGATTTCTTCACGATAGACATCCACCGACTGAGCCGCGTCGATGTCGATCTTCACTTGGCGCATGCGCAATGAAGTCGTGCTCAAGTACGTTGGGTTGAACCGAACGCGAACTTTGGCATCGTCGATCCAGAACACATCCTGGCTGAGCATCGTCAACAGATAGAAACGCTCGCCATCGGGCAGGATCGCCGGACGCAAGCACGACTCACCGAATTGCAGGCGCGCATTGGCTGGTGCCAACACGCCGATCATGATGTGGTAACGCAGTCGGTCGTAGACGGTCACGCAGGTGTCGTCACCAATGTAGATGGTTTCGCCGAAACGCCGGGTCAAGGTAAGCATGTCGTTGTCCCTTCTGTGCTGAATACACGCGGGTATAGGTCGTGACGTAGCCACGAAGAACGTTCGCTCTCCGTTGCCATCTTGGTATTTGATATATCCGCAACCGATGCAGACAGATCAGGAAAATCAGCAATTCGCGTCGATGATTGGGCTATTGAACATGACTGCCGCAGCGTGATGCCAACGTGCAGCCAGTCCTCGCAGTCGGCGGCGAGGGGCACGAGTTCGCCGGGGAGCCAGACGCGCACATCGAACCCGCCCAGCGTGAACTGGCGAATCGACTGCAGCGAAAACAGGAAGCTCGATGTCCCGGCCGTGCCCGACATTGGTCGGAGCGCGGCACCGCCGAAGATCAGCTCGGTGCCAGCCGGCGCGGTGACGCCGAGGACCACCCGCCTCCCTTGGCGGCGATGGATGTCGATCCGGGTGTTGTCGGCGGGTCGCAGGGAGCCCCCGACCCGACATGTCACGACCTGCATCCTGCTTTCTCCTTTCGTGGAAAGGCGCCATTTGCGCCCTGCGAGTGATTCGCTTCACGAAATTAGTAGCACTGCTATTGTTCACATGTCAACTCGCTTCTGCTATAAGTTTCGCCATCTGACCGCGCCGGACACTGCTGACATGGACAAATTCACGCGAGCCTTCATCGAAGCGATGGAGGCGACCAAGACACGCAACAGCGAGGTCGCCAAGCGCGCGGGCGTCGTTGATGCCTACGTCTCGCAATGGCGGTGCGGCCGGCGTCCGATTCCAGCCGGTCGTGCGCCGATCGTTGCGGAAATGCTGGGCGTGCCACCGGAACGGATCAGCGAGCCGTATGCGCGCTTGCTCCTGTCCGGCTGCATTCCGCGTGACGGGATAGGGGCCGGCACGGTGCCGAACGGACACCTCGCCGTGGATCGGCTGCACTCGTTCGACTACGGCGACGGCCCCGGTTTCATCCTGCTACCGGAATTTCTGGTGCGCCTGAAAATCGGCATGACGCCGCTGGACGAGGTGCGCTGGACGTTTCAGCCCAACGAAGCAATGGTGCCGCTGATTCCGACGCGCACCGTGGTGCTGGTCGATGTCCGCACGCTGACGCTGGACCGCGTCGTCGATGGCGGGATCTACGCCTTCACGCTCTACGGACGGCCGCACATCCGCCGCATCCAGATTCGCCGCGAGGGCTGGGGGCTGTGCATGCAGGACGCCGAGAAAGACCGCATTCTGGTCGAAGATCCGACGATACCGGAGCTGGCCTTGCGCGGCGTGGTGGTCGGCTGGTTGTAAGGCCTCGCGCGGGCAGAAAGCCGCGCAGGCCGTTGACACATTCGCTATTCCCCCGTAAGACGTAAGGCGTTTTTTGGGGCAGTCGGAACAGGGAGCGGCATGGACGCACACGCGTGGAAAACATTCGGTCGAGGCATCGCGATAGGCACTGCCTATTGCATTGCATTTTTGATCATGTGGCGACACTCCTATGATCAGTGGTATCTGCCGGCCGGGTTGCGTCTCGCCAGCCTCTTGCTATTACCTATGCGCTACTGGCCCTATGTGTTCGCAGGCGATGCAGCCGCCATGCTGAATATCCGTGCGCCAAAGGCGGAACAGTACAGCCCGCAGTGGGCCTACCTCAGCCCGTTTCTTTTGGTAATGCTCGCCTCGGCCGTCCCACTCTACGCCCGAAAGAAACTCACCGACCGTCTGCACCTGTTGAAGTGGTTGCCCCTGATTGCACTCGCCGCATGCCTTTGGTCGACCATCGCTGGAAGGCTTATCAACATTGCTCTGCACGGACCAACACCACCATTCACCATCGAACGGTTTATCAGTTTTTGCGTTGGAGATTTTCTCGGCATCTTGATGGTGCTACTACCCTGCCTGCTTTGGCAGCAACGCCACCAGTGGCGAAATACTCGGACAAATATCGCGCAAACGCTTGCGATTGCAGTCCTGATGGTCGGTGCATTATTTGGCTCGGCGATGATTCCCATCGAAGCGGAATCAGCGATTCGACTCATGCCGCTGGTGTTCATGCTGCTGCCGTTGGCCTATCTGACAATTTTGCACGGCTGGCATGGGGCGGCCGTTGGTAC
>JANLSB010000535.1:0-3012 GCA_031362125.1 Lysobacterales bacterium
CGCGCCCTGGTGCAGGACATGTTGGCCACCGGCATCGTCCGCCAGACCGCGCCCGCGCGCACGCCGCAGGATCTGCAGACGCTGCTCAATCGCGGCAAGATCAAGATCGGCATCGTGGTTCCGTCGGACTACGAGCGCCGCAGACTCGACGGCCGCGAAGCGGTGCAGGTGATCGTCGACGGCAGCGACACCTCGGTGCAGGCGACGGCGCGACAGCTCGCGGCGATGCCGCTCGACGGCGGCAGCGGACTTCGCGTCACGTCGATCAGCGTGCTGTCGCTGTACAACCCCGAGCGTCGCGCGGCGGTGAACGTGGTGCCGGGTCTGATCGGTGTGATCCTCACCATGACCATGGTGATGTTCACCGCGATGGCGATCGTGCGCGAACGCGAGCGCGGCAATCTGGAACTGCTGATCACCACGCCGGTCTCCAGCGCAGAATTGATGATCGGCAAGGTGGTGCCCTACATCGGCGTGGGCCTGATCCAGACCACCGTCGTGCTGTCGCTGGGCATGACCGTGTTCGATGTGCCCGTGCGCGGGCATCTGATCGATGTCTATGGCGCCGCGATGCTGCTGATCGTCGCGAATCTGACCCTGGGGCTGCTGGTCTCGACCAAGGCGCAGACCCAGTTCCAGTCGATGCAGATGGCGTTCTTCCTGTTCCTGCCGTCGATCCTGCTGTCCGGCTTCATGTTTCCCTTCGACGGCATGCCGGTGGCGGCGCAGTGGCTCGCCGAGGTGCTGCCGCTCACCCATTTCGTGCGCCTGATCCGCGGCGTGATGCTGCGCGGCGCGAATCTGCTCGATCTGTGGCCGGACGTGCTGGCGCTGCTGGCTTTCACCGCCATCATGATGACGCTGGCGATTTCGCGGTTCCGAAAGCGCCTGGATTGAAATTGCGGGAGCGGCGGGAGCCGCGATGTCGCTCGGCGATGGTGGCGCGCATGCAGCCAAACATTGCGCTACGCTGGGCTCGCCGCAGGCAGGTGAAGGCACGACCTTTCCGGTGCCGCATCCAAGGGGAATCGCGATGACGATGACATTTGCCCGAATCCGGGTTCTGCTGGTCGCCTTGACACTGGCCGCATCGGTAGCCGTCGCGCTGGCGCAATCGCAGGCCGCGCAGGGGGCCGCCGCCGCCGAAACCGGCCCGAAAACGCCGCCGTCGCGCCCCGACCCCGAACGCCCCGCGCCGGGTGCACCATCTGCCGCTGCGGCGGCGGGGATTCAAACAGGCCCACGCAATCCGGCCTACCCGTTGGTCAACGACGCGCGCCTGACCGCCAGTCCCAAGTCGCGCTACCTCGGCCCGCCGGGAACCACCAGTCCGTTCGACAGCACCAACATGACCGAGAACCAGTGCCGCGACATGGAGCGCTGTCAGGTCGTGCAAGGGAAGGGTCCGTCGTTCGCGACATGGTGCCGCTGCGGCAAGGGCAAGCTGACGACGTTCACGTATATCCACGATTGAGCGCAGATTCTTTTTCGTAGGTGCGGCGGGTGCCGCGATGCTTCAAGCCGCCCGGCGCATTTGGAAATGTGGACAATGAAAGCAGCCCGGATGCCTCAATTCAGCATCCGGGCTGCTTTCTTTCAAAGACGTTCACCCAGATCCGTGATCGAACAGACATACAACGCACTGGATGCGCCGTGTGCCATCCGATTGACATCTGCCGCTGCTAAAACGGAGCGGACATGGATATCAACGGGGTGATTTCGACCTCGGATCAGGATTGCGACGCCATGATCGTGAGTTATAGCATCGATAAGCAGGTGACCAATGCGATTGCCAGCAAGAGCGGGCTGAAGACCGAGATCGCGATTTTCGCATTCGATTAATGTGGTGCAGGTGCAACTCGATTGACAAGCGTTCGTGACTGCTTGCAACAGCGTCACACCGTTGTATTGATCTAAGGAAGCTCTACAAATTCAGAGTTTTCACGCGTAAAGTCTTGGCGTGAGTGCCGATGAAACACGGAAGTGATTGATCCTGCGGGAGCGAGCCCGCGCTTTGTCTGGGTTCGCGATGTCAGAAAAACACCAGGAAGGTGCTGCTCTGAAGTTTGCTTGAATTTTAGCGGCAGCGAATATCGATGTTTATTGCATCCCCACATTGCTTAAGGAATGGAGCATTGCTATGAATAACATTTTTCAAAAGATGATGAGATTTTTTCTTTTGGCTATGTTCTTGGTCGCTGCCGGACAGCAGACTGCATACGCGCAGTTGTATAGCGGCCCTCAAGAATTCAGCATGATGGAAGTTCCTCAGCGGATCGTGTTTAAGCGCGAGCCTGTTTCATGGTGGTGGCCGCCCACTTACGGAAACAATCGGTACGTGCAATATGCGGGCCTGCCCCTTACCAAGATGACCCCAGGGCCGTTCGTGACTGGGCCAGGAGGGAGTGCCTTGGAGACAGCGAAGAACCCCGAAGGGCTGCTGAGGCACGGTCCCGCGCATGCTCAGAATGTCACGGTGGGCTATTTTTCTGGGGCGACGCAATGGCTTAGATTCAGAGTGAAAACTAAAAACTTCTTCAGGGCAGATACCAGTAGGCATCTTGCATTTCTGATGCGAGCGAATTTCCCGGGACAGAACTATAACCCAGAGGGATACGACGGCATGGGCGTAATTTTCACCCAGTATCCATCGTTGGGAATTACAGGCGAAATATTCAATACCATTCACCCGGACCCAAGGCCTTTTAACCCGCCGACAGGACTTGTTTCAGTGGATGACGCGACATTCTTCGTTCAAATGTATGCCGGTTCCCGGGGGGTTAACTACAACATCACAAACGAATTGACGGGTCAGAATAGCGGTTGGATCAGCCAAGTGTTGTCGCCGGGTACGCCTGATCTGACTCGCGGATTGGCTTTTGCGGTCATTTGCGATGATTCCAATGGCCGATGCGAGGATAAGTCGGTATTTCTTGACCCAGGCCCCAAGTCTGAATTCACGGTGGATATCTGGGATATAGCCTCTGGTTGGCTCTAGGTAGCCAAGCCGGT
>JANLSB010000559.1:0-2734 GCA_031362125.1 Lysobacterales bacterium
TCGTGTTCACGCGTTCTATTTCCCACCAGTCCAGCGCGATATTGAGCTGGCTAATCGGCGAGTACACCAGACCGAAGCTTTTCTGGGTCGATTCCTCGGGGGTCAGATCGGCCTTGCCGCCGAAGATCTCGACCGGGCGGATGACCTCGCAGCCGACCACGTTCGGTCTGGCCACGCCGTCGGGGCAGGTCCTCGGATCGGCGATGTCCTGGCCGGTGTACTGGATTTCGCTGACACCGTTGAAGAGCTGATTGAAGCTGGGCACCTTGAAGCCGGTGCTGTAGGCGCCACGAAAGAGCAGCGTGTCGAATGGCCGGTACTTGAACGACACTTTCGGGTTGGTGGTGCCCCCGAAGCCGCTGTAATGGTCGTAGCGGCCGGCCAGGTTGAGGTCGAAATTGCTGAAGACCGGTAACTGCACTTCAACATAAGCGGCGCGGATGTCGCGGCTGACGTTGTCCAGCGCGTTGGCGTCGTCGAACGGCGCGTTGAACACTGCGCGTCGGTTGGTGCGCTGATCGCCGTCGAAACGGAATTCCTCGCGGCGCAGGTCGACGCCGACGGCCATCGCGATGTTGCCGCCGGGCAGCTTGAAGAAGCCCAGATCGCCGGTGATGGATGCATCCACCGTGGTCAACAGCGATTCGCCGCCGTACAGCTTCACGCCTCGGGCGGAGGCTGCGGCCAGCGCGGCCATGGCTTCCGCCGACTGGTTTTGTCCGGGCGCAAGGAACGGATTGATCAGGCCGCTGCCCAGCGCCAATTTGAGTGCGTCGGTGTAATGGAAGCCCGTGCCCAGTGTGGATTCGGACTGGCTGCTCGCGCGGGTCAGGCCGACGTCGTAGCTCCAGTCGTCGAACGGGCCGCTGTTGATCATGCCGCCAATGCCGGCGACGAACCGGTAGGACTTGGTGGTGGTTTCGATCTGGCGCGGGCCGCAGGGGAGGCAACGCCAGCGGTATGCGATCGACGCGCCACGGTTGAGCTGTCCGGGGCCGAAATAGGCCGACAGCGCGTTGTACACCGCGTCGTAGGTGGTTTGGGTCTGCGGATTGAGCGGGTACCAGGTGGTGGGCCCAAGCGCGGTGGCGGCGGTGTTGGTGCTGGTCGAGATCTGGTTGGGCTCGAAGGTCTTGGCCACGTCGACCTTGGATGCATTCAGCTCGATGTACGCCTCGTGCGCGGTGCCGATACGGTAGGTGGCGCGGCCGATGAAGTCCACGCTGTCCTGCGGCTGCTGGATGACCGCGGCCCCCGGGTAATCCCAGGCGCACGCATATCTCGATGCAGGAGAATTCCACAGCCGATAGCCGTAGGGACCCATGTTCGGGCCGGCCGCTTCACAACCCGCTGCGCCGGGAAGGTTGAAGATGTTGACGGCAGTCAGGCGCGTCGTGCCAACGGTCGGATCCAGCACACCGTTGCGCAGCAGACTGGTCGCGCCTACGCCTGTGCTACCCAGACTGAAGACGGTGGCGAACGGCATACCGCGGGGGTCCGGCGACAGACCACGGTCGGCCTGGAAGCTGTTGGAGAAGCCGCAGTCGTGGCCGCGCAGGATGGTGCTGCGCTTGAGGTTGAGCGTGCCGAACACGTTCCAGCCGTCGCTGTCCAGATCGCCATGGCCGAACAGCAGGCTACTGGTGTACGTGTTGCCACCGCCTGCCTCGGAGACATCCACGAACGCCGATGCCTGGGCGCCCTGGTAATCGCGCTTGGTGATGAAGTTGATCACGCCGCCGATGGCGTCGGTGCCGTAGATCGCGGAGGCGCCGTCGCGCAGCACTTCAACACGTTCGATGGCGGCGAACGGGATCGAATTCAGATCCACCGCGCGTCCCTTCAGACCATGGGTCGACACACGTCTGCCGTTGAGCAGCACCAGCGTGGCGTCGGCGCCCTGGCCGCGCAGGTTTGCGCCCGAGACGCCATTGTTGCCGCGTTGTTCTTCGTTGACGATGCCGGCGTTGCTGGCCAGATTGTCCGAACTGTTGCCGGATATGTTGAGCGTCATCAGCAGTTGTTCTGCCGAAGTAATGCCGAGCTGGTCGATCTGCGCCTTGGTGAAGGAGGTGATCGGCAATGCTTCTTCGGCCTGGGCGCGCTTGATGCGCGTACCGGTGACCGCGACCCGGTCCAGGGTTTCGACCCCGTTTGACGTTTCGTTGGCGGTGGCGGCTTCCTGTGCGGCGGCCGGCAGCGCGAGGGCTGCCAGCAGGGCGGCACAAAGACGATGTTTGGCGCTGATTTTCGCGCGTGCGGTCATATGGGTCCCTCCCCGGGAATCTGGAATGCGCTTGCGATCCTCGTCTGCAGAGACGGGTTGCCAGAAACCGACGACACCCGACCCGTCCCCCGGACCGGTTTGTGAGATCGGCGTCACGTAATCTAGACGTTTCCGGCCGTGATGGGAATCCGGTGTCGCGTCCGCAGCCGGCGGTAATGAATTTTCCGCGTGTTTTAGATTGGAAGCGGCCCAGGCCGCCCCCGCATGGAACAGCCCCGGGACTCTCGGCTCAGGCCTCGACGTCTTCCTTGTACGCATCCACCGGAATGCAGGCGCACATGATGTTCTTGTCGCCGTAGACGTTGTCGACGCGCGCCACCGGCGGCCAGTATTTCTGCTGGCGCAGGCTGGCGAGCGGGAATGCGGCGAGTTCGCGCGGATAGGCATGGGTCCATTCGCTGGCGCCGATGACATTGGCGGTGTGCGGCGCGTGCTTCAGCGGATTGT
>JANLSB010000645.1:0-3507 GCA_031362125.1 Lysobacterales bacterium
GTACATCCTGCTGCACGACAAGAAGATCTCGAACGTCCGCGACCTGCTGCCCGTGCTCGAAGGCGTCGCTAAGTCCGGCAAGCCGCTGCTGATCGTGGCCGAAGAAGTCGATGGCGAAGCGCTGGCGACCCTCGTCGTCAACACCATCCGCGGCATCGTCAAGGTCTGCGCCGTGAAGGCTCCGGGCTTCGGCGACCGTCGCAAGGCGATGCTGGAAGACATGGCGATCCTCACCGGCGGTACCGTGATTTCGGAAGAAGTCGGTCTGTCGCTGGAGAAGGCAACGATCAAGGATCTGGGCCGCGCCAAGAAGATCCAGATCTCCAAGGAAAACACCACGATCATCGACGGCGCCGGCGTCAGCGACACCATCCAGGGCCGGATCAAGCAGATCAAGGCGCAGATCGAAGATACCTCTTCGGACTACGACCGCGAGAAGCTGCAGGAGCGCGTTGCCAAGCTCGCCGGCGGCGTTGCGGTGATCAAGGTCGGCGCCTCGACCGAAATCGAAATGAAGGAAAAGAAAGCCCGCGTTGAAGACGCCCTGCACGCCACCCGCGCTGCGGTGGAAGAAGGCGTGGTCCCCGGCGGCGGCGTTGCGCTGATCCGTGCGCTGCAGGCCATCTCCGGCCTGAAGGGTGCCAACGAAGACCAGAACCACGGCATCAACATCGCCAAGCGCGCGATGGAAGCGCCGTTGCGCGAGATCGTCGCCAACTGCGGCGAAGAGCCGTCGGTGGTGCTGAACAACGTCGCCGAAGGCAAGGGCAACTACGGCTACAACGCCGCGACCGGCGAATATGGCGACATGATCGCGTTCGGTATTCTGGACCCGACCAAGGTCACGCGTTCGGCACTGCAGAACGCAGCCTCGATCGCCGGCCTGATGATCACCACCGAAGCGATGGTCGCCGAAGCGCCGAAGAAAGACGACGCGGCCGGCGGCGGTATGGGCGGCGGCGGTGGCATGGGCGGTATGGGCGGTATGGATTTCTGATCCGCCCAACTTTCGACGTGTACAGAAAACCCCGCAGCGATGCGGGGTTTTTTTTTGCCGCGTCGGCCAGCTCGCCACACAGCACCTCCGGCACTTGGCACTTGCCCGGGATGCCGTTTCCGGCATCATCCCGGCGGGGCCCGGGCAGCGGTGCTGCACGGACAGTCGATCTATCCTTTGGAGGCTTCAATGGCTCGTTGCGTCACCACCGCGCTGATCGCATTGCTCTGCGCCGCCGCGCAGATGCCCGCGCATGCGCAGGCGAAGAAAGCACCGTTCACGGCCGAGCGCAGCTGGCAGATCCAGCGCATCGGCGCGCCCACGCTGTCCGCCGACGGACGGACCGTGATTGCGCCGGTCACGCGGTTCTCGATGGACGAGGACAAGTCCTACGTCGATCTGTGGATCTGGAATGCCGATGGCAGCGGCCAGCGCCGGTTTACCACCGATGCGGCGAACGACAGCGCGCCTGCGATCAGACCGGACGGCCGGTACGTCGCGTTCACGTCGCAGCGCGGCGACGACAAGGCGCCGCAGCTGTATGTCATGCCGCTCGGCGGCGGTGAAGCGCGGCGGTTGACGAAGCTGGCGACCGGCGTGCAGAGCCCCAAGTGGTTCGCCGACGGCAAGCGTCTGGCGTTCGTGTCGCGGGTGTTCGCCGATCTGCCGCTGGAGGAGCAAGGCAAGCGACTGGACGAGCGCAAAGACCGCAAGATGACCGCGATGGTCTGGGATGCCGGCCCGGTGTCGGCCTGGGACCAGTATCTTGACGAGCGTGAATTCCATGTGTTTTCGGTGGCGTTCGCCGCCGCCGCCGATGACGCCGAGCTGCCCACGGTGCGCGCGCTGACCCAGCCGACCGGGATGCAGCTGCCGCGCGCCGCCGTGCAGGGTACCGATGGCCATTTCGCGATTGCGCCGGACGGCCGTGAGCTGGCTTTCGTCGCTGATTCCGATCCTGCGATCAACAACAGCAACAACGACATCTTCACCGTCGCCATCGCGGCGGACGGCAGCGGCGGCAAGCAGGCGCGCAATCTCACCGCCGACAACCCGGCCGGCGACGGCTCGCCGCTGTACAGTCCGGACGGGCGACATCTGAGTTTCGTGCAACAGCGCATCAAGGGTTTCTACGCCGACAAAGGCCGGCTGATGATGCATGCGCGCGGCAGCGGCAAGACTCGCGAATTGTTCGCCGATTGGGACCGCACCGCAGGCGGGTTGTTGTGGGCGCGCGACAGTCGCCATCTGTACGGCGCGATCGACGATGCCGGCACGGTGCGCGTGTACGAACTGCCGCTGGACGGCGCGCCGCGCAAGGTCACGGGCGCGATGTCATTCGGTGGCCTGGCGGTTGCGGACAACGGCACGCTGGTCGCGCTGCGCGAAAGTTTCGTCGAGCCGCCGACGCTGGTGCGGGTGGATCCACGCAGCGGTGCGGCGACCAGGCTTTCGACGATCAACGATGCGCTGCTGGCCTCGACCGACTTCGGCACGTACGAATCGATCACCTACAAGGGTGCGAACGGCAAGGACATTCAGATGTGGGTGAACTATCCGCCGGGTTTCGACCGTTCGAAACAGTATCCGTTGTTCATGCTGATCCACGGTGGCCCGCACAACGGCATCACCGACGGCATGGCCTTCCGCTGGAATGCACAGGTGTTCGGCAGTTGGGGGTATGTCACCGCATGGCCGAATTTCCACGGCAGTTCCGGTTTCGGTCAGGCCTTCACCGATTCGATCAACCCGGAATGGGCCGAACAGCCTTACCAGGATGTGATCAAGGCGGCTGAATGGTTCGCGGCCCAGCCGTGGATCGACGGTGAGCGCATGGTCGCAGGCGGAGGCAGCTACGGCGGTTATCTGGCCAGTGTGATCCTCGGCCGCGAGCACCCGTTCAAAGCGCTGGTGGCGCATGCGGCGGTGTACAACCTCTACAGCCAGTACGCGGCCGACTTTTCGGCCGAGCCGCCGCGTTTCGGTGGTTTCTGGGAAGGCGACAACCGGGCCGTGCTGGAGCGCAACTCGCCGCATCTGGGCGCGGCTGCGTTCAAGACGCCGACCCTGGTCGTGCACGGTCAGACCGACCTTCGCGTGCCGGTGAATCACGGGTTGGAGCTGTACCACACGCTGTTGAACAAGGGCGTGCCCAGCCGGTACGTTTACTACCCCAACGAGAATCACTGGGTGCTGAAGCCGCAGAATTCGGTGTTCTGGTATCAGCAGGTGAAGAAATGGTTCGACGAGCAGAATCCACCGAAGTGATGAGGTCGCTTCAGGACGATCGCAGCCGTCCGATCGCCAGTGCCGTGCGATAACGCACGCGAGCCCCGCAGAGATGCGGGGTTTTTTCTTTGCGCTGATGAAATCCCGTATGCTCCCGGTGCGGGAGCGGGATCATTGTGGGGTCGAATCAGGATGTTGCCGAGTATTCGGGTTCCCAAAGCGATTGGGAGTGTCAGAATGCCCAATATCAATGCTCCGTAGTGCATTGGCTTTCGATGCAG
>JANLSB010000654.1:0-2523 GCA_031362125.1 Lysobacterales bacterium
AGATCCTGTTTGCCCGGCCTGGGATCGTGCTGGCGACGATGTTCATCACCTTTCCGTTCGTCGTGCGCGAACTCATCCCGCTGATGGAGCAGCAGGGACCGGACGAGGAATTGGCGGCGCGTTCGCTGGGCGCGGGCGCCTGGACACTGTTCTCGCGGGTGACGCTGCCGAACATCAAATGGGGTCTGCTCTACGGCGTGCTGCTGTGCAGCGCGCGTGCGATGGGTGAATTCGGCGCGGTGTCGGTGGTCTCCGGCCATATCCGCGGGCTGACCAACACGCTGCCGCTGCACATCGAAATCCTATACAACGAATTCAATACCACGGCCGCATTCGCGGCGGCGTCGCTGTTGTCGGGGCTTGCGTTGATCACTTTGATCGTTAAGTTTTGGCTTGAATCCCGTCATGGCGACGCGCTCGCGTCATCGCGCAGGAAGCATTGATATGAACCGCCAGACGATTCAGCATTTTCCGCCCGGTGCGCCGGTGAAAGGTCGCAATGGCTTCATTCCGTTCGCGGCGCGGCTCGAATCACGTCACGGCGACGCGCTCGCGTCATCGCGCAGGAAGCATTGATATGAATCGCCAGACGATTCAGCGTTTTCCGCCCGGTGCGCCGGTGAAAAGTTTCGATTTCTTTATCTCAGTCGCGGCGCGGTTGGAGTCACGTCACGGCGACGCGCTTGCGACATCGCACAGGAAGCATTGATATGGAGCTCACTCTGCGGGGACTCGAAAAACGCTACAGCGGCGTGTCAGCGCTCGATGCGGTCGATCTCGACATTGCATCCGGCGAACTGATCGCGCTGCTCGGGCCTTCGGGTTCGGGCAAGACCACGCTGCTGCGGGTGATCGCCGGTCTGCTGGCGCCGGATCGCGGCCGCGTGCTGTTCGGCGAGCGCGACGCCACGCGGTTGAGCCTGCGCGAGCGCAACGTCGGCTTCGTGTTCCAGCATTACGCACTGTTCAAGCACATGACCGTCGCCGAGAACATCGCCTTCGGTCTGCGCAGCCGCCCGCGCGCGCGCAGGCCCGACAAGGCGACCATCACGCGTCGCGTCGATGAACTGCTGGGGCTGATCCAGTTGCCGGAACTCGGCGGTCGTTATCCCGAGCAGTTGTCGGGCGGGCAGAAGCAGCGGGTCGCGCTGGCGCGCGCACTGGCGATCGATCCCAGCGTGCTGTTGCTCGACGAGCCCTTCGGCGCGCTCGACGCCAAGGTGCGCGTTGAACTGCGCCGCTGGCTGCGCAGGCTGCACGAGCAGACCGGTCAGACCACGCTGTTCGTGACCCACGACCAGGAAGAAGCGCTCGAACTCGCCGACCGAGTGGTACTGCTCCGCGACGGGAGGATCGAGCAGGTCGGCACACCGGAACAGATTTATCAGGCGCCGGCATCCGCGTACGTGTTCGATTTCATCGGCCGCAGCAATGCGCTGGACGGCTCGGTGCAGGCGTCGATGTTCGTCAGCGACGATGGCGCCGCACGTTTCGCCGCCCCCGGCGTCGCCGACGGACCGGCCGTCGCGCAGCTGCGCCCGCACGATCTCGAACAGATCGGTCTCGAACAGATCGGTCTCGAACAGACCGGTCGCGAACACATCGATCCCGAAGGCAGCGCGGGCGACGCAGGCATCCGTGCGCGCGTACTCGCCGCGCATCGTCGCGCGGACCGGATCACGGTCGAGGTTGCGGTCGGCGATCGCGCCAGACCGTTCGAGTGGGACATGATCGATTCAACGGATGCACTACCGCCAGCGATTGGCGATGACGTGATGCTGCGTCCGACGCGGGCCATGTTCTATCCGCGTGAGGCCTGACGCGAGGTCCGATTCGCCTTGGACCAGGTGTGGTCATCGCCCCATTCGCGTTCATATGTCGCGAAAAAAGCAGGGTGCGTAAGCGAAGCGTCATGCGCCTTGCTTTTTCCTCACATTCGTTCGGGATGACAACCGTAGCGGGCGCCATTACCCAAGGCCGGGCGTGGCCATCAATCGTCCGAAACGCCATTCGCGCTCCTGGGTGGCGATGCCGCTTTGCTGCAGCCACTCCAGAATCGACCGCACCGTCACCACCGGATAATCGCCGCCGAGACGCGTCGCGATCGAGTGGTCGGTAAAGACCAGATTCGCGGCGAACAGCCCACCCATGATCCGCTTGCTGTACGGGATATGGATGTGCCCGGGCTCGAAACCATTCGCGAGCGCCTGCTGATACGCCGCCGCGCGCGTGCGGATGAATGTCTTCGGTGGAATCGCCACCGCGATGTGTTCGAGCACCCACGAGGTCGAGTTCTGATAGCGCGTACTGTCCGGCCGCGCGATCAGGTTGTAGTGCGGTGTGTACAGCGGATCGCCCGGCATCGCGAGCAATTGCTTCGACAAACGCTCGGCGATCTCGGGCTGCAGCCAGGTGATACGCGCGTCCTGGTTCACCAGATCGTCGGCGAAAAAATTCACCAGCCCCTGCGTGTACAGGCCGGAGCCGTCGCTGCTGCAGTCGTTGAGCAGATGCACCACGGTC
>JANLSB010000753.1:0-5592 GCA_031362125.1 Lysobacterales bacterium
GATGTTGGCTGACCTTGGTATCGGTGGTCCGATTCATTAAAATGGATGCATGATTGTTTCGGATCTATTTTCTTGTTGGCTATTCAGTAAATTCATGAGCGAGAATGGCTTGTATCGTTCGTGTGGAATGAATTAAATATAAAAGGTATGTGCTCGTGAGCAAAATGAGTTCAGATCAGCGCTTTGAAATTCTAAAGATAGAAATTTCTCTTATACAGTCCACACTGGATAAATACGACGATCTAATTTTCCGTGGGCGTAATTCTTTCATAACGCTCTGGCTGGCTGCGCTCGGGCTGTCATTCACTATCAAGTCTGTAGTTGTGCCGTTGCTTGTTGTTATCATCTCTGCAGTCTATTGGCTGTTGGAAGGTATGATGCGATATCAGTACTGGTTTAAGTACGTTGATCGATATCGGTTCCTCAGAGACAACATAAATGCTTCAGATTTTTTGCCAAGCTCAATTCCAGTTTACGATCTAACTAATCACATCAGACGAGTGCCGCCTTCTCGCTGGTTGAAATTCAAAGCATGTTTTTTGAAGCGGGAACCTCTTCTTCTATATGGGCTCATGGGGGCCATGTCTTTGGCTCTGTGGTTCCTTCTGAAAAACGGAACTCTTGTCTTTCCAAAGTAATTCGTTGACGCAGTGTTAAAGAACTTCATGTGAATCCTCAAGTTCATCGTGCCACCGCATTCCATGCAGAAAGGTGTTGCGTTCTTCCGATGTCGTCAGCGCGATTTGCGCGATCGTCGCATGGGCCATGTCGTGAAGCGTTTCCAGCATTCGTGCGCGATCTTCTGCCGGTGCGTTGTCGATTTGCGATCGATCAATACCGCGCGGGAAGATGTCGGCTATCTCCACCGGAGGTCTCGTCAGAGACCACAAGCGTGAGCGCAGGTTAGACGTCGATATCTCGGCAATCAGCCCGGTGACGCTCTGTGCGTCCAGGCAGCGGAGAACTTTCATTCTTCGCTTCGCAGCGAAGTCGGTGTTGACGAACGTCGTGTTGTAGGGTGGCTGGAAGTGATGGATCAGCGCCGCTTCGGCAAGGTCGATCTGCTGCTTGCGACTGAATTGCACTGCATGCAGAGCACGAAGATGCGCGACTTCCTCTGCGACCGTAGCAGTGGGTTCGAGCGTCAGATCGCCGCCGGTGCTAACGTGCATCTTGGCGTGCTCGAAGCGATACATCAGCACGATCACCTCCATATCCGGCGCATCGGTCAGGGTCTCGGCCAAAATTCGCTGCAGCTTGTCGTGCGCAATCAGTCGATCGATTGCGCTCTTGCTCCGGCCTTTCCCGATCCCTTGGCCGATGTAGAGCACTTCAAGATCGGTCGCAGAGCCCAGCTCGCATTCGCCTGCGGCGATGAGCGCATAGGTCGGCAGCCGGATGCGCTGCTGCAGGCGATTGTGGATGGCAAGATAGCTGCCGACGCCATCGGCAGAAACAGTCACCTGATCCGGCGCTCCGGCATGGTCTGCTTCCTGCAATGGGTAACGGAACGGTACTCGTCTCCAGCCATGCGCGTCGCAGACATGCAGGTCGCCATGCAACCATCCTGCCTGGACGCGCAAGGTTGCCGGTTCGGGGATGATGCGTCTGCGCCGCGTGATGAGATAGACGTTGCAGTGCTCCAGCATCTGACCAATCGCTGGCAGCGTTTCGGGGAGGTAAAGTTCGGAGGGGTAGAGCGGATTGGCCCCGCTGGAGTACAGGTGCAGGCTGCCTTCCGCAGCGTATTTACGAACCGCCATGTTGCGTCCTTGTCGGATGGAAGCGACTGTTCTACCGCAAGCCGCAACGTCCGACTAGCGGACACGATCGGGTCGATATCCGCTACGCAATGCCTCGTGTCGCAAGCGATGGCGCAGTCGGAGACAGTGATCGCGTAACGTATTGATCCAGCACGCCAGTTCGTGCGCGGTGTGCGCGTGGCATGGTCACGGCCGCGACAGTCCGACGCCGATCCTATCGGCATGTCGACCGCCACCCGCATGCGTGACCTCTACCTCGCCGCCGAGACCGCCGTCCTGTCGGGACAGCGGTTTCGGATGGGCGAGCGCGAGCTGACGCGCGCCGATCTGGCGGAGATTCGCGCCGGTCGGCGCGAGTGGGAGCAGCGGGTGGTGGCGGAAGCCGCCGCCGCGTCTGTGGTGCGCGGCGATCCGCGTGTCGCGCTGGCGGACTTCGGGGGCGAGGCATGAGCGCCGTCCCACACCGCGTCGCCGTCAACCGACTTGATCGCGCCATCGCCTACGTCTCGCCCGGTTGGGCGCTGCGTCGTCATCGCGCCCGCGTGCTCGCCGCCGCGTACGAGGCCGCCGATCCCGGCCGCCTGCGCACGCGGCACCGCGATTACGGCAGCGGCAACATGGCGGTCGGGCAGGGCGGTGCGGCGGTGCGCACACAGGCGCGTGCGCTGGAGCGCAACCACGACCTCGCGCGCAACGCCATCAACGTGCTGGTGCAGAACGTCATCGGCCCCAACGGCATCGGCGTGGAGTTCCAGCCGCGCACGCGGTCGGGCGACATCGACGAAGCGGTGGCCGAGCAGCTGCGCACGCTGCACGCGCAGTGGTGCAAGCGCCCGGAAGTGACGTGGCAGCACGATTGGGCGAGCGCGCAGCGTCTGCTCGGCCGCACGTGGATTCGTGACGGCGAAGCGCTTGTGCAGGAACTCATGGGCCGCGTCGCAGGGCTCGACCACGCCACCCCGGTGCCGTATGCGCTGGAACTGATCGAGCCGGACTTGCTGCCGTTCGAGGCGACCGACCTCACGCGCGGTCTGCTGCACGGCGTCGAGCGCAACGCGTGGGGCCGCCCCATCGCGTATCACCTCTATAAACAGCATCCGGGCGACCCCAGCGGTTTCGTGTTGCCTGAGCGCAAGCGCGTATCCGCTGATCGCATCCGCCACCTCAAACTCATTGATCGCATCGGTCAGGTGCGCGGCATCTCCCTGTTCGCATCGGTGTTGACGCGGCTCGACGATCTGAAGGACTACGAAGAGTCCGAACGCATCGCCGCGAAGATCGCCGCGTCGATGGCGGCGGTCATCATCAAGGGCGACCCGAACCTCTATCCCGAAGCGGGCTATCTCGACAGTCAGGGCCAGCCGGTGGCGCAGCGCCGCATGCGTTTTGCGCCGGGCATGGTCTTCGACGATCTGCGCCCCGGCGAGGACGTCAAAACCATTTCGTCGGATCGGCCGAACGCCAATCTCGAACCGCATCGCAATGGTCAGCTGCGCGCGGTGGCCGGTGGCTTCGGCGTGAGTTTCAGTTCTCTCGCCAAAAACTACAACGGCACCTACTCGGCGCAGCGCCAGGAACTGGTCGAGCAATACGGCGCGTATGGCGTGCTCAGCATGGAGTTCATCCACCAGCTCGCGCGTCCGATCACCGAACGCTTCGTCGCGATGGCGTATGCCAGCGGTCAACTGGTGCTGTCTGCCGACTCTGATCCAGCGGCGTTGACCGATGCGCTGTACATCGCTCCGGCAATGCCGTGGATCGATCCGATGCGCGAAGCCGAGGCGCTGGCGCTGATGGAAGACAACGTCTTCATGAGCGCGCCGGAGATCATCCGTCGTCGCGGCGCGAACCCGCGCGACGTGCTTGACCAGGAGTCGAGCTGGCAGCAGAAGTTGCGGGAGTGGGGGCTGGTGCGCGTGGGCAAAGCCGTGGCACCGGCCCCCACGGCGGAACAGGCAAAAACAGACGCAATGCGAGCCGCTGCCGTCGCGGCAGGAGAGGACGCATGACGCGCGGCCACATCCACGCATCGGCACAACCGCCGCTCGTGCGTCCCACATCGCATCCGCGACCGAGCAGCGGCGTCGCTTCGCTGCTGCGCGTGCAGGCGCTGACCAATAACGAAGCGGAACTGCTGATTTACGGCCCTATCGGCGAAGACTGGTGGAGCGAGTCGGTCACTGCCAAGCAGGTCGTCGAGCAGCTCGGCGTCACAACCGCGACGACGATCCGCGTGCGCATCAACAGCGAAGGCGGCAGTGTGCAGGACGGCCTCGCCATCCACAACGCACTGCAGCGCCACCCCGCGCGCATCGTGGTCACCGTCGACGGCCTCGCCGCGAGCATCGCCTCGCTGATCGCGATGGCCGGCGATGAGATCGTCATGCCGGTCAACACGCTGATGATGATCCACGCGCCGTGGGCCTATGCCGGCGGCAACGCCGACGATCTGCGCCAAGCCGTCGCGATGCTGGAGACCTACGAGCGTGCAATGGCCACGAGCTATGCCGCGCGCAGCCATCAATCCATCGACGCCGTGCTCGCGCTGCTGCGCGATTACCGCGACCACTACTACACCGCCAGTGATGCCGTGGCTGCGGGCTATGCCGATCGTATCGACGACGACCACGCACCGCTGTCTGCCGATCCGCACGCCGCACGCAGCCACGTCGATGCGCTGGTGCGCCATCTCGCGCTGACCGCGCACGCCGCCGCACCCATTGCCGCTGCGGCCCGCGCACGGCTGCTCGCCACCCTCACCCCTACCCGCTTCGTGGCCCTCCCGGCCGCGCGGCAGACCGCCCTTGTGGCGGCCCTTGGAGACGACCCGATGAAAGAGACTTTTTTGCAGATTCAGGCGCAGGCGATCCCGCCGTCGCCCGCACCCACGCCGGACCCCGCGCCGGTGCCGCCAGCGGTTATCCCGCCCACACCGGCGACGCCGCCCGTCATCGCCCCAGCCCCCGCACCGGGCACCGACGCGCCGCTGGCGGGCGTGCAGGCGCGCAACACGCAGATCCGCGCGGTGTTCGCCGGTTTCCGCGACCAGCCGGCCGTGCGCGAGCTGGAAGCGACGGTGCTGGCCGATACCGGCATCGCGCTGGAGACAGCGCAGGCGCGGTTGCTCGGCCTGCTCGGCACCGGCGCGACGCCGCTGGCGGGTGGTGGCCACGTCGTCGCGGGCGAGGAGGAGACTGATCGCCTGCGCACGGCAGCGACGAACATGCTGCTGGTGCGCGCCGGCACGCTGTCCGGCCGCGAGGCCGACGACGCCCGCAACGGCAATCCGTATCTGAACCTCTCGCTGGTCGGCATGGCCGAACAGGCGCTGATCCGCGCGGGCGTCCACACCCGTGCGATGGCGCGCGAGGAGATCGCCCGCCGCGCGCTCGCCCAGCAGGGCACCAGCGACTTCCCGATCATCCTCGAAGCGACCCTGCACCGGATGGTGATCGCCGGCTACAACGCAACGCCCTTCACTTGGAGTCGTTTCTGCACCATCGGCACGCTGTCGGATTACCGCCCGCACGATCGCTATCACCTGTCCTCGTTTTCTGATCTGAAGGAAGTGAACGAGCACGGCGAGTACGAGAACGGCGTGCTCGGCGATGCGATCAAAGAGAGCATCCGCGCCAAGCGCAAGGGCCGGATTTTGCAGATCACGCCCGAAGCGATCATCAACGACGACCTGAGCGCGCTCTCGCAGCCGGCGAACAAACTCGGTCAGGCGGCCGGTCGCACAATCGAGAAGGACGTGTACGCGCTGCTGGCGATGAACAACGGTGCCGGTCCCACGATGCGCAACGGGCTGACGCTGTTCCACCCCGAG
>JANLSB010000755.1:0-3037 GCA_031362125.1 Lysobacterales bacterium
GTTGTGATGCCGCGAAGGACGAAGCACATCCGTGCCGACGACGGCAAAAAGCTCTGCTGCGATCTTGCCAAGCGCATCACTGCGGTTGCGGCGCGCGGCGCGGACGTTTTCGACGCGGGCAGTTTCGCGCCCGAGCGCGATCCGCTCTCCGATGAAGACGGGTATGAAGCATGGCATGATCGCGCATCCCGTTTCGATGAGGCCTCCGATGCGCCATTGCACACTTCTCCTTTGCACCCTCGCACTCGTGCCGCTGGTCACGTCGGCCCAGGACTTCAGTAAAGTCGAAGTGAAATCTTCGCCGCTGCGCGCCGGCATGCACCTGTTGACCGGCGCCGGTGGGAATATGGTCGCGAGTACCGGCGACGACGGTACGTTTCTTGTCGACGACCAGTACGCGCCGCTCAACGACAGGATCGTCGCCGAGCTGTCGAAGCTCGGACGCATGCCGCTGCGTTTCGTGATCAACACCCACTGGCATGGCGATCACACCGGCGGCAACGAGGCCTTCGGCAAGAGCGGCGCGGTGATCGTCGCGCATGCGAACGTGCGCAAGCGCATGAGCAGTGAACAATTCATCGCCGCGTTCGAGCGCAAGGTCGAGGCATCGCCGGCGGGGGCGCTGCCCGTGGTGACCTTCACCGGAGGCGTGACCCTGCATTTGAACGGCGACGATGTCGAAGTACTGCACGTCGAGCATGCGCACACCGATGGCGATGCGCTGGTGAAATTCCACAATGCCAACGTGCTGCACATGGGCGATACCTGGTTCAACGGCGGTTATCCGTTCATCGATCTCAGCTCGGGCGGCAGCATCGACGGTCTGATCGCGGCGCTGGACCGCGGCCTCGCGTTGAGCGACGCGCAGACCCTGATCGTGCCTGGCCACGGCAAGGTCGGCGATCGTTCCGCGCTGCAGGCCTACCGCGATCTGCTGAGTGCCGCGCGCGCACGCATCGCGAAGCTCAAGGCCTCAGGCAAGTCGAAAGAGGCGGCGATCGCCGCGACGCCGACAGCCGAATGGGACGATGTCTGGGGCAAGGGTTTCATCAAGCCGGCGCAGTTCATCGGCTTCGTCTACGACTCGCTGCCCGCCGGCAAGCCGCGTCGCATACGCTGAAGGTTCGGAAAAGCGCTCTATATCAGCCAGGGAGTCCGCGATGTCCTACAACGCCATCTACTCGGAACAGGAGCCCACGCGCACCGATGTCGATGCTATGGCCGGCGCCACCGCGATCGAATTCGGCGCGCCGTGGTGTCCGCACTGCATCGGCGCGCAGCCGTTGCTGGAAGCGGCGCTCGCCGCACGCGGCGACGTTCGGCATCTGAAGATCGAAGACGGCCCGGGGCGGCCGTTGGGGCGGAGTTTCCGCATCAAACTGTGGCCAAGCGTGATCGTGATGCGCGATGGCGTGGAGCTTGCGCGCGTGGTGAGACCGACATCACAGGAAGAGATCGTGCGCGCACTGGCGTCGTTGTAATGCGGCGTTTTCGGTTGCGCGTGGGTTCGTAAACGTTGTGTTGGGTTCAGCGTGCGTCGCGCGCGGCGCGTTCAGCTTATCCCGCTCGAAGCCCGTGATTGCGTGGATGTTTTCTCGCGCCTAGCGCGATCGTTCGCGACTGTGGTTAACCTCGCGTTGCGTTCATATTTGCGGAGGGGTTTCGATTCATGCCGGAATTCGCATGGTGGCGTCGCGATCGGGACCTGATGACCGGATCGATCGCTCCTTCATGCAACTCCGGAGAATACCTACATGACGCAACGTATCGATCTTCGTGTGATGGGTCTGCTGGCCCTGTCCGCCGCTTTTGCGGCCCCGGCGGTGTTCGCGCAGAGCGCAACGCCCACCACCGATTCAGCGCAGACCGCGGCGGGCCAGCCTGCGAGCGCTGCGCCTCAGGCCGACGCCGCGCCTGGCAAGAAGAGCTGGGAGCAACTCGACACCGACAAGGATGGCAACCTCAACAAGACCGAGGCGGCGAGCATCCCGTCGCTGCAGGCGGTGTTCGATCAGGCCGATGCCAATGCCGATGGCGCGCTCACCGGCGAAGAGTACAAAACCTATCTGGCCGTGAACGGCGATGGCAAGGGAGCGCAGTCCAAACCGAAAAAGTAGAAAGCGAAAAAGCAGAAAGCGAAAAAAAGAAAAAGAGAAAAAATATAAAGCGATACGGATGCGACACACGGAGGCGTTGCTCGCGAAGTCCGCAGTGCGAGCCCCATGGATGGGGTTCGCACGGGTATGTCGACGATGACCCGCAGCGATGCGGCCCGATCTTGTTCCGCCGTCACTCGCGGCGAGAATGCCTGCGTCCAGCGGCTCGCAGGCGACGTTCAAAAAGCGCGAGCGTCTGTTGCCATGCCTGTTTCGCCGCGTCTGCGTCGTAGCGCGGCGTGGTGTTGTTGTTGAAGCCGTGCTGGGTGCCGGCCGGGCGCAGCATTGCGTAAGTGACGCCTGCGGCCTTCAGCGCCGTTTCGTAGGCCGGCCACCCGGCATTGACGCGTTCGTCGTTGTCGGCCAGCACCACCAGCAGCTCCGCCCTGATCTTTGCCACGTCTTCGAGCGACGGTGCGCTGCCGTAGAAAGGCACAGCCGCCTCCAGATCGGGCAGACGCGTGGCGAGGAAGTTGGCGATACTGCCGCCGTAGCAGAAGCCAACCACGCCCAACTGTCCATTGCCGCCGTCGATGCTGCGCAGCACGCCGGCGGCGGCGATGAAGTCTTCGCGGGTCTTGCTCTGATCGAGCTTTGCGAACAGCGTGCGGGCTGCGTCCTCCTCGCCGGGATAGCCGCCGAGCGGGAACAGCGCGTCCGGTGCGAAGGCGATGAAATTCGCCAGCGCCAACCGGCGTGCGATGTCTTCGATGTGCGGGTTGAGGCCGCGGTTCTCGTGCACCACCAGTACGACCGGCAGCGGCTTCCGCCTCTTCGCCGGCTTGACCAGATAGCCGCGGCCGTTGCCGTAGCCCTGCGGTGATGCGAACGCGATGTATTGTGCTTCGAGACGCGCATCGTCCGGCGCGACTTCCTGCGCG
>JANLSB010000189.1:0-2735 GCA_031362125.1 Lysobacterales bacterium
GTGGCTTGATCCATCCCTGTCAGGCCCAGCGTGTGCGACATGTTCTCAGCCCGTTTCCGTAAACCACGAAGTGTCGCCAAGTGCGTTTTTCCCGTCAACGCGCGTGATACGGCGCTTTGTTACCTTCTGCGTCAGTTTTCGGTGAGAAACAGATCGAGGTCCGTGCGGATTGCGACGGCTGGCGCGAAATGATGCGCTCGACAGAGCACATTGACGCTGGGCAGTCGCGTGTTCAGGACCGCGATCTGGTCTGCAAGGCTTGACTCCCACGCTTGGCGGGCACGGATTGGCCGGGAGCGAACGCCGGGCCATGGGGGGCTGGGCAGGGGTTTTGATGAGTAGCAGCGGTCTCGCCATGGATGACGGCGATCAAAAGAGCAGGGTAGTGCCGCGTGGATTCTTCGGCAGATGCGTTTTCAGAAACGCCATCTGGTCCGCAAGGATATTGCGATTGGACAAAATGAGATGTTCGATCCAACTTGGGCGATACGGCACCGCCAGCAGCGGCATCGACGCCTGCTGCGGTGTCCGGCCACCTTTGCGTGAATTGCAGTGGAAACAGGCCGAGACCACATTTTCCCAGATGTCGCGACCGCCGCGCGACAGCGGCATCACGTGATCGCGGGTCAACAACTGCCGGCTGTAGTGTTTGCCGCAATAAAGGCACAGATGCTGGTCGCGTGCGAACAGCGCAGGATTGCTCAAAGCGGGGGTCGGCGCGTGCGCACTCGCGCGTGCATGACCGCGCGCGGCGACGATGGGATGCAGTTCCAGCAGGCTGCGCTCGCCACTTGCGCGGCTGATTCCGCCATGGACGGTCAGACAGGGGTCGCCCAGCGTCCAAGCCACCGCGCCACGTGCATACAGGCATGCTGCGTCCTGCCAGCTGATCCAGTCCATGACTCTGCCATGGGCATCCAGTGAAAGCAGGCGGACGGCGTCGAGGCGCGCAGGCATGGCGCCCATGGCGTGTTCGGGATAGAGAGTTGCCTCGCGGGCTCCCTCGCATACGGCGTAGACCGGTGCGCGATCGGCGGCCCGGTGGGAGACCCTGTTCGGGGATTTCCCCTCGCGGATCAGGCGTAACGCTGGTGTGTCGGCCTCCATATGGAAGCCGAGCATACCCCCTTTTCACGACAGTTGTCGCCACCGCGGACCCTGCTGGCGACAGGGCGCGATCAGTCGCCGAAAGCCTCGGCGGACAGGGTCATCAACGATGCCGAGCCGCTGGCGATCGACTCGACGTGCGTCCGAGTCCGCGGCAGCAGACGTGCGAAATAGAAACGTGCGGTTTCACGTTTGGCATCCTTGAACGCCTGCGATTGCGACGAGGCATCTGCGGCGGCAACGCTGCGCGCCCACCAGTAGGCCAGCGCGGCATAGCCCGAGTAAAACAGGTAATCCCAGGCCGCTGCCCCGATCTCGTCGGCATTGCCTGCGGCACGCTGGCCGATCATCTGCGTCATCTCCCGCCATTCCTGCGACAGCGCGCGCAACGGAGCGACGAACTCATCGAGCGCGTCATTGCCGGCCTGCGCCGCGCAGAATTCGTCGATCATGCCGAGGAACACGTTCAGGCCCGCGCCCTTGAGCTGCATGACCTTGCGGCCCAGCAGATCCAGCGCCTGGATGCCGGTGGTGCCCTCGTACATCGTGGTGATGCGGGCATCGCGCGCGAGCTGCTCCATGCCCCATTCGTGGATGTAGCCGTGGCCGCCGAAGCACTGCTGCGCGTGATACGTGCATTCGATCGCCCACTCGGTCATGCAGGCCTTGATGATCGGGGTGAGGAAACCCAGTAGCGCATCGGCCTGCGCACGCTCGGCTTCGTCCTTGCCGTGATCGACGACATCGAGCAACAGGCCGGCCTGATAGCCGAGCAGTCTGCCGCCTTCGATCAGCGCCTTCTGGGTCAACAGCATGCGCCGCACGTCGGGATGGACGATGATCGGGTCGGCCGGTTTTTCCGGAAATTTCGCGCCCGACAGCGCGCGCATCTGCAGGCGGTCGCGGGCGTAGCGAAGCGCGTTTTGATAGCCGCGCTCCGACAGACCAAGACCCTGCAGGCCCACCCCCAGGCGCGCGCCGTTCATCATCACGAACATCGCCATCAGGCCTTTGTGCGGTTCGCCGATCAGCGTGCCCGCCGCGCCGTCGAAATTCATCACACAGGTGGCCGAGCCATGGATGCCCATCTTGTGCTCGATCGAACCGCAGCGCACCGCATTGGGTTCGCCCATCGAGCCGTCCTGGTTCACTTTGATCTTGGGCACGATGAACATCGAGATGCCCTTGCTGCCGGCGGGTGCGTCCGGTAGCCGGGCAAGCACCAGATGCACGATGTTTTCGGTCATATCGTGCTCGCCAGCGGTGATGAAGATCTTGGTCCCGGTGATGGTGTAGTAGCCGTCCGGATGGGGTTCGGCGCGGGTTTTCAACAGGCCCAGATCGGTGCCGCAGTGCGGCTCGGTCAGACACATGGTGCCGGTCCAGCGGCCTTCCACCATCGGCGTCAGAAAGGCCTGCTTCTGCCATTCTTCGCCGTGATGCAGCAGCGCCTCGGTGGCGCCATGCGACAGCAGCGGGAAATTGCCCCATGCCAGATTCGCGGCATTGACCATTTCCTTCATCGCGGTGCCCATGGTGTGCGGCATGCCCTGGCCGCCGTATTCGACCGGCGACTCCAGACCGGTCCAGCCGCCTGCCGCGAACTGCGCGTAAGCCTCCTTGAAACC
>JANLSB010000804.1:0-2111 GCA_031362125.1 Lysobacterales bacterium
CGGCATCGCCACCTACATCTGGGTGCTCTCCAACCGCAAACAGAAACATCGAAAAGGCAAGGTCCAGCTGATCGACGCACGCAATCACTGGGTACCGATGGAGAAAAGTCTGGGCAACAAGCGCCGGCGCATCGGCGACCCCGGCGACAAACCGAAAGACCCCGACTATATCGGCGACATTACCCGCTTGCACGGCGCCTTCGAGGATGGCACCACGCGTTGGGTGCTGTTCGATAAGGACGGCAAAGTCGCGGCGCTTTCCGATACCGAGCCCAAGGCCGCAGCCCCCGAAGGTCAGACCTGGAAGCAGCTGGTCGTCAGCAAAGTGTTCGACAACGATGACTTCGGTTACCACAAGATCACCGTCGACCGCCCGCTGCGTCTGAATTTCCATGCCACCGACGAACGCATCCTCCGCATCGAAGGCGAAACCGCTTTTAGGAATCTCGCTTCCAGCAACAAGAAGGATGAGAGGGTCCGGCTGGTCGAACTCCAGGCCGGCGAAGAACGGCAGCAGGAGATCCGTGACCTGCTTGCTGAATTCCAGAAGCGCCACCCCAAGCAGATCAACGACCGCAAACTGTTTCTGCAGAAGTTGAAGCCGATCGACCGCGAACTGGGCGTTCGCTTGTCGGCGCCGGAGCTCAAGGCGGTGATCAACGCGATCGGCGAGCGCGACGAGAAGGCCCAGATCTGCCACAACAAGGACGGCGAGGCCGAGCCCGACGCGGAATTGCGCGACACCGAAAACGTGCCGCTGAAAGAAAGCATCCAGGCCTATTTCGAGCGCGAAGTGCGGCCCCATGTGCCAGACGCCTGGATCGACCACAGCAAGACCAAGATCGGCTATGAGATTCCGCTCAACCGTCATTTCTACCGCTACGAGCCGCCGCGCGATCTTTCGGTGATCGAGGCCGAGATCCGTGGGCTGGAGGAGGAGATCGTCCGCCTGTTGCGTGAGGTCACGGCATGAGTGAGTTGATCCTCTACAGCACCGAGGACGGCGTTGCCCAGGTATTGCTGCGGGCCGAGGACGGCAGCGTCTGGCTGACTCAGGCGGAGATCGCGGCCCTGTTCGCGGTCAGTCCGCAGGCGGTCACCCAGCACATCCGTGCGATTTACGCCGAAACCGAGTTGACGCCGCCGTCAACCTGTAAGGAAGACTTACAGGTTCGTTCAGAAAGTGGACGACAAGTGCGACGACGGCTCAAATCGTATCGGCTGGAGATCATTCTGGCCGTCGGCTACCGCGTGCGTTCGCCGCGCGGCACCCAGTTCCGGCAGTGGGCTACGCGCCATCTGGCCGAGTATCTGGTCAAGGGTTTCGTCATGGACGACGAGCGCCTGAAGAACCCGCGTGGCTGGGATTACTTCGACGAACTGCTTGCGCGCATCCGCGACATCCGCGCATCGGAGAAGCGCTTCTACCAGAAAGTCCGAGACCTGTTCGCGCTCAGCGCGGATTATCTGCCGAACAGGAGCGCCGACGACGAGAAAACCGCGCAATTGTTCTTTGCCGAAGTGCAGAACAAGCTGCTGTATGCGGTCACGCAGAAGACCGCCGCCGAATTGATCGTGGCCCGCGCCGACCCGCAGGCGCCGAACATGGCGCTCACCGCATGGAGCGGCAGCCGCGTGCGCAAGCACGATGTCATCGTCGCCAAGAACTACCTGCGCGCCGACGAGATCGATGCCCTCAATCGTCTGGTGGTGATTTTTCTGGAGCAGGCCGAGCTGCGCGCCATCGAACGTCAGCCGCTGACCTTGGACTACTGGCGCAGCAACGTCGACCGCCTGCTGGCCTTCAGCGACCGTCCCATCCTGCAGGGCGCAGGCAAGATCAGTCATGACGCGATGAAAGCAATTGCCCATGAACGGTTTGAAGCCTTCGACATGCAGCGGCGCGCGCTTGAAGCGCGTGACGCGGATGCGGAGGATTTGAAAGTGTTGGAAGCTGCAGAGAAGTCTCTACTGAGCGGTAGAAAGGAAGGTCAAGGATGAAAAACGCTGCGTATCGCCATTACAAAGAGAGTGGCATCGATTGGCTGGGCGCTGTGCCAGAGCATTGGCGTGTGGGCCGATTGAAATGGTCGACGACCGGCTGTCACAAC
>JANLSB010000164.1:0-2445 GCA_031362125.1 Lysobacterales bacterium
AACCCGCGGCCAGCTCGCGCGCCGGCAGCGTGGCCAGCGTGGCCAGGTCGCAAAGCACGCGCGCCGGCTGGTAGAACGCGCCGATCATGTTCTTGCCGCGCGCGTGGTTGATGGCGGTCTTGCCGCCGACCGATGAATCCACCTGCGCCAGCAGCGTTGTCGGCACCTGCACGAAAGGCACGCCGCGCATGTAGGTGGCGGCGGCGAAACCGGTCATGTCGCCGACCACGCCGCCCCCCAGCGCGAAGAGCACGGTCTTGCGGTCGCAGCCGTGGGACAGCAGGTGTTCGAAGATCAGGTTCAGCGCCGGCCAGTCCTTGTGCGCCTCGCCGTCGGGCAGGTGCAAGCTGGTGATGCGGCGGTAGTGCGGCGCCAGCGCCTGCAGCAGCGCCGCCTGGTGGTGCGCGGCGACAACCGGGTTGCTGACGACCACCGCGTGCTGAGCCCGCGGCAGGCCTTGCCAGACAGCCGGGTCGTCGAGCAGGCCGCTGCCGATGTGGATGTCGTAGTGCCCGCCGGGCGTCTGTACCGGCACGGTGTGGTTTGCAGCAGCGCGGAGCATGCGCCAGTGTAGGGCCGGGCTCTGCAGGGCCCGGGCGCCGCCGCGGTCAACGGTGGTCAGCGCCAGGTCAGCGCCAGGTCAGCGCCGGTCCGGTGGGCCGGCGGGTGCCTGCGTGGTGCTGTCGACCGGCGAGGGCACCGTGGCCGCGTCGACCAGCCCGGCCAGCTCCAACTGCATCAGCACCATGCCGAGCAGACCGTGCACCGATGGCCGCGCGGCTTCGACGACGAAGTGCGCGGTGCGGCGGTACAGCGGGTCGCGGTCGCGGTACAGCTCGCGCAGCTTCTTCAGCGGGTCGTCGACCTGCAGCAGCGGCCGCTGGGTGTCGTGGCGCAGGCGGCGGAACAGCTCTTCGGGCGTGGAGCGCAGGTAGAAGACATGGGTGCGCGAATGCAGCGCGTCGCGGTTCGAAGGCCGCAGCACCGCGCCACCGCCGGTGGACAGCACGACGCCAGCTTCGATCGACAGCGCGTCGATCACGTCCTGTTCGATGTCGCGGAAGGCTTCTTCGCCACGCTGCTCGAAGCAGTCACGGATCGGCATGCCGATGTGGCGTTCGATCTCGGCGTCGCTGTCTACGAAGCGCAGCCCCAGGTGCCGCGAGAGACTGCGCCCGACTGTGGACTTGCCACAGCCGGGCATGCCGACGAGGGAGATGCTGAAAGCCTCTACTGACAAGCCGGCGGGGGAGGGGGATTTGGGGCAGTTTCCCGCGACACAAACTGACTCACGGATGTCGTCAATCCGCTTGGGGACCGGAAGCTGACCGTGATGGTTCCGGTAAACGCGGTGTCAGCAAAGCTGTAGTTGAGGCTGACACCTGTGGGCGCACTTGAACTTGCTACGGGCGAGCCACCGGTCACGGAAACTCCCAGCCCATCTGTTCCGCTCGCGGTGATTGTTGTTCCGGCAGCCATTGGATTGAAGGCGACAGGGTTCTGGTCGGACGCGAAAAACGTAAGCACGCCCACCTTGCTCAGAAAGTAGAGGCCTGCTGTTCCGAAGAGCTTGTAGCTCGCCGTTTTCGGCATCCCCAGTGGGTCGTAGGCCGGGCTGCCAAGGAAGTTGGGCTGTATGAGATCAATGGCGACGCAGCTTGTAGATGACCCGACTGCGCTGGTTGGCCAAGAAGTTCCCCAAGTTGGTCGTGATCCCGAAGTCGAGAACACGGTCTCGATCGAACGCCTGACGTAACTGCGCCCCCAGGATTGCGAGCAGGTTCCCGGCCGGATGGGAATCGACGCGTCGGCTGCGAGCAGGGGGGAGACGGCCGCTACACAATTCGCGAAGGACGGCGGTGTCTGTGGAATGAACTGGTTGTCGGCCGATCCGAAAAAGCCGTTCAGGTAGCGATCGAGATACGGATCGCCCAAGTCCTGGAACTGCTCGCCAGCTGTGAAGATGTTGTCGCCATTTGCATCCAGGAAAGACTCTTCGCCGAGCGCGTAGGACAAGACCGTCACCCGGCCATCGGCCGGACGCGGCGACGAGGTCTGGAAGTTCGCAACAGCGCGTGACAGCCCCGCCGTCGTCTGCGTGAAGCGGATCGCCTGAACCTGACCGCCTTCGGTTACGAAGTTGATGGCGGTTCCGTCCGGCACCGGGTTGCCGAGCCGATCAGACGCGATGATCGTGTAGGTGTTAGAGGTGCCGTCGACGTTGTAGCCCTCAATGTTTCGAGTGCCCTGCGAGAGCGAGAAATTCAGCTGCGATGGCAGTCCCACGGCAATGGCCAGTGTGCTCGACACCGTGGAAATGGAGTTGCCGCCAACCGTCATACTGGCGCGGATGCGCACGGGTGTGGGCACGGTGCCCGAATTGACACGTACAAGGATATTGCCGTTGGAATCCGTGACTCGCTGGATAGGGAAATCAGACTGATT
>JANLSB010000843.1:0-4773 GCA_031362125.1 Lysobacterales bacterium
CTCGTTCGGCAGGCCGGCGTTGGGATGGGCGCTGACGTAGGCATCGGCGATCTGGGCGAGGATGTCGACGTGCGCGCGCAGATCTTTCGCGCCCAGCGCGCAGTTCAGGCCGATCGACAGCGGCCGTGCGTGCCGCAGCGAATACCAGAAGGCTTCGGCGGTCTGTCCGGACAATGTGCGGCCGGAGGCATCGGTGATCGTTCCGGAAATCATGATCGGCAGACGCGCGCCGCGGGCGTCGAAGGCTTCTTCGACGGCGAACAGCGCGGCTTTGGCGTTGAGCGTGTCGAAGATGGTTTCGACCATGATGATGTCGGCGCCACCGTCGATCAGCCCATCGGTGGCTTCGCGGTAAGCCACGCGCAGCTCATCGAAGGAAATCGCGCGGAAACCGGGACGGTTCACGTCCGGGCTGATCGATGCGGTGCGGCTGGTCGGGCCCAGCACGCCGACCACGAAGCGCGGCTTGTCCGGCGTCCCGGCTTCGGCGGCATCGCAGGCTTCGCGGGCGAGGCGGGCGCCGGCCTCGTTCAGTTCGCGCGCCAGATGCTGCAGGCCGTAATCGCTGAGCGAGATCGTGGTCGAGTTGAAGGTGTTGGTTTCGATCAGATCGGCGCCTGCGGCGAGGTATTCGCTGTGGATACTCCGGATGATTTCGGGCCGAGTGAGCGTCAGCAGATCGTTGTTGCCCTTCTGGTCGTGGCTGCCGTGACCGCAGGCGCAGCCGGCGGTGTGGGCATGATCGGCGATGGCCTGGGCGTCGAAGCCGCTGGCGAACCGTGTGCCGCGATAGTCGTCTTCACCGAGTTCGTGCTGCTGGATCATGGTGCCCATGGCGCCGTCCAGCACCAGGATCCGCGAGGCCAGCGCGGCTTCGAGTCCGGCGACGCGTTCGGCGGAAAGCCAAGGGAGTGTGTTCATCGTGCAGCTCCGGATATGACGCCTGGTTTGATGCCCGGCGCTGCGCCAGGCTTGATTCCGATCATCGAGATCACTTCGAAATGCGGCGGCCGTTTCTCGCGGGTCACGCTTTCCGAATTGGCGATCTCCAGCCCGGCCTTCTCGACGAACCGACGCAGATCCTTGTCGGTAAAGCCCAGGTTGACGTGACCAAAGGCCTCGACCGCCGCGCGGTGTTGGTGCTCGGCCAGACTGCTGAGCAGCAGGCGGCCGCCCGGCCGCAGCACGCGCGCGGCTTCGCCGACGGCGACAGCAGGCTGTGTGGTGTAGGTCAATGCATGCATCAGCACCACCAGATCGAAGTGATCGTCAGCAAAGGGCAGCGCATGCATGTCGCCTTCGCGGACCTGGACGTTGACGAAACGCCGCAGTCTTTCACTGGCCGCATTGACCACCCGCGCGCTGGCGTCGATGCAGACGTATTCGCGGGCATGAGGCGCCAGCAACTCGGCCAGTACCCCGTCGCCGGACGCGATATCCAGCACATGTCCGGGCGCCAGCAGCGGCAGCGCCGAGCGGGCCAGTGCTTCCCACGTCCGGCCGGGGGAGTAGTGGCGCTCCATGTCGCCGGCCACACTGTCGGCCCAGTTGGCGTCGGCGGCGCGCGCGGCGAGCACACCGGGAATCCGTTCGGCATCCTGACGCAGCAGCGGGTCGTCGCTACCTTCCCGCAGGGTTCTCCAGAGTGCGCGCTGCGCGGGGTCGAGGACGGTCTCGTCGAAGCGGTAGTAGGCGGACACGCCTGCACGACGGTCGCGGACCAGCCCGGCCTCTTTCAGACGCGCAAGATGTGTGGACACCCGCGGCTGCGCGAGCCGGGTAATCGAGGACAACTCCGCCACCGTCAGCTCTTCGTGCTCCAGTAGCGCCAGCAGCCGCACACGGGTGGCGTCGGCCAGCACCTTGAGGCGCGATGACCAGGCTTCGAGATCCATCATATCTTCCTATCGCGATATAAAGATAATTGTGTGCGCTGGGGCGCGGGCGGTCAAGCGCGCTGGGGTTGTGCTGCGCTCGCAGATACAATGCTGGCTACGATTTCATGCGCATCGATCACCCCCTCGATCCCCCCCTTCGATTCATCCCCCAAGAAACCAGCCGAGGTAATCCCGTGGACTTTCGCTTCACCGAAGAGCAGTTGATGATTCAGGATGTGGCCCGCCGGATCGCGCAGGAGAAGATCGCCCCCAGCGCCGAGCACCATGATCACACCGGCGAATTTCCGCTCGAGAACATCCGTACCCTCGGTGAAAACGGGCTGATGGGCATTGAGGTGCCGGCCGAATATGGCGGCGCCGGAATGGACCCGATCAGCTATGTACTTGCGATGATCGAGATTGCCGCCGGCGATGCCGCGCATTCGACCATCCTGTCGGTCAACAACTCGTTGTTCTGCAACGGCATCCTCAAGTTCGGTACGGAGGCGCAGAAGCAGCTGTACGTGCGCGCGATCGCCGAAGGTAGCGAGATCGGCGCTTTCGCGTTGACCGAACCGCAGTCCGGCTCCGACGCCACCGCGATGCGCTGCAAGGCGGTGAAGCAGGCCGACGGCAGCTATGTCGTCAACGGCAAGAAGAGCTGGATCACATCCGGCCCGGTCGCCAAATACATCGTGCTCTTCGCGATGACCGATCCGGACAAGGGCGCGCGCGGCATCACCGCGTTCATGGTCGACACTGCCAAGCCCGGTTTCCACCGTGGCAAGACCGAACCCAAGCTCGGCATCCGCGCGTCTGCGACCTGCGAAATCGAATTCGCCGACTACGTCGTGCAGCCCGACGAGGTACTGGGCCAGGAGGGCGAGGGCTTCAAGATCGCGATGGGCGTACTCGATGCCGGCCGCATCGGTATCGCCTCACAGGCGATCGGGATCGCCCGAGCCGCATACGAGGCGACGTTGACCTATGTGAAGGATCGCAAGGCGTTCGGCGCGCCGATCGGTACGTTCCAGATGACCCAGGCCAAGATCGCCGACATGAAATGCAAGCTCGATGCGGCCACGCTGCTCACGCTGCGCGCGGCATGGCTGAAGGGCGAGGGTCAGCGTTTCACCAACGAAGCGTCCATCGCCAAGCTGGTCGCGTCCGAAGCGGCGATGTGGATCACCCATCAGGCGGTGCAGATCCACGGCGGCATGGGCTATTCGAAGGAAATGCCGCTGGAGCGCTACTTCCGCGATGCCAAGATCACCGAAATCTACGAAGGCACCAGCGAAATCCAGCGTCTGGTCATCGCCCGCAACGAAACCGGTCTGCGCTGATCGCACACGTCGCAGCCTCTCCGATATCTCACCTGCGCCCACCGCCGTTTTAACGGACAGGATCCGCACATGATCAAGAAAGCAACTGCCGCGCGTCGCCCCTCTGTGCGAAAACCGGGACGCGAACAGACCGCGCTGCTGAATCCGGTGTTCGCCGCCATCCGCAAACGCGCCGGCAAGGCCCGGGAGGACGACGCCAGCGCCTTTGCCAGCGCGTTCTACCTGAGGATGACCGAAGACGAACTGCCGATGCATGGCGCCGATGGCTGGGCCGCACTCGCCAACGACTTTCTCGATTTCGCGCGTAATCGCAAGCCCGGAACGCCCAGTGTGCGTCTATTCAATCCGACGCTGGCCAAGCACGGCTGGGAGTCGCCGCACACGGTCCTGCAGATCGTCAATGACGACATGCCGTTCCTAGTCGATTCGGTGACCATGGCGTTGGCCGAACGCGGCGTTGGCGTGCATGTGCTGGGACATCCTGTTGTCAACATATCGCGTGATCGCAGCGGCAAGCTCACAGCGGTCGGCGAGGGCGCGACCGAGTCGATGATGCATCTGGAAATCGATCGGCAGTCCCCGGCTGATGCCGCCGCGATCGAAAATGCGATCGGCACCGTGCTGGCCGATGTGCGCAGCATCGTCGAGGACTGGCCGACGATGCGTCAGAAGATGCTCGACGTTACCGAGGATGTCGGCAAACGTGCGATGCCGGTCAACGATGCCGGTCGAAAAGAAGCCCAGGAATTCCTGCGCTGGGCCGCGGACGACCACTTCACCTTTCTTGGCTATCGCGAATATCGCGTGCGCAAGCAGGGCAGCGAGGAAGTCCTGGCCGCCGATGTCGGTACCGGACTTGGTCTGCTCCGCGGTCGCGAAAGCAGCCAGCCGCGCAAGCTGACCTCGTTGGCAGCGCATTTCATGCCGCAATCGGGCGCTGTGGATGCATTGATCCTGACCAAGACCAATGCCCGCGCCACTGTGCATCGCCCCGGTTATATGGATTACATCGGCGTACTGAGCTTCGACGCCAGCGGACGTGCCATCGCCGAACAGCGTTTCATCGGTCTGTACACCTCCAGCGCTTATACCCGTCGTCCGTGGGAGATTCCGCTGGTGCGCGAGCGCCATGAGTACGTGATGCAGAAGTCCGGCCTTCAGCCCACCGGCCACAGCGGCAAGGCCTTGCGTCATATCCTCGAGAAGCTGCCGCGCGACGAACTGTTCCAGTCGACCGAGGCCGAGCTGTATCAGCTCGCCTCGGGTGTTCTCAGTCTGCAGGAGCGTGTCCGCAGTCGCCTGTTCCTGCGCCACGACCGCTACGGCCGCTTCTATTCGGTACTCGCCTATATTCCGCGTGATCGTTACAACACGGAAATCCGCCTGCGCATCGAGGCGATGCTCAAGGACGTGCTTCGCGCCGATCGCGTCGACTCCACGATCCAGCTCGGCGATTCGCCGCTGGCGCAGCTGCATATGCTGGTGCGCCCGCGCAAAGGCGAAGCGGTCGAGGTCGATGAGGCCCGGATCGACGCCAGGCTGTCCGCGATCGT
>JANLSB010000867.1:0-2324 GCA_031362125.1 Lysobacterales bacterium
GGGTCAGTGTCCGTGCGATCGTGGTTCCTAGGCCCGTGCCTCCGAAACGGCGCGTCGGTCCGGTGTCGACCTGCTCGAATGCCTCGAAGATCTTCTCCTTGTAGTCGTCGGGAACGCCGATCCCGGTATCGCGCACGGAAAAGCTCAGGCACAGCATGTGATGATCGCTGCGCGTGCGCGCGATATCCATGGAAACGCTGCCGGTTTCGGTGAATTTGATCGCATTGTTGAGCAGATTCAGCAGAATCTGCATCAGATGACCGCTGTCGCCATAGAGTTCCAGCGGCACGTCCTCGGCGATGCTCACCCGCAGCTCCAACCCTTTCGAGGCTGCCTGCGGTTTGAGCATTTTCTCGAGCCGACCCGTCAATTCACGCAGATTGAAATCTGCTTCCTTGCGCTGGAGCTTGCCGGCCTCGATCGCTGAAATATCCAACACCTCATCGACCAGCAGGGACAGCGTTTGCGCGGAGGTGTGGATGACTTCAGCATACTCGCGCTGCTCTGGCGAAAGCCGAGAATTGCGGATCAGCTCAGCCATGCCGATGATGCCGTTCAACGGAGAACGCAGCTCGTGACTCATCGTTGCCAGGAAGCGACTCTTCGCGGCATTGGCACGACGTGCCTCTTCGGTGCTGCGGTGCAGGCTGCGAAGCAGGCTTGACAGATAGGCCGGGATTGCCACCAAGCCGATCAGAAGGCCTGCCGAAAGATGCGGCTGCTCACTCCAGTAATCGGTATCGACGACTGCAACTGCAAATGAAATCAGACCAAGTACCGATGCAGATAGCAGGTAGCGCATGCCATAACGCAGGCCGTTGCCGATCGTGACCCAGAGGATCAGCACGTAAAGCGGCGCCAGCGCAGGCGGATCGACCAGCATCAGCACAGCAAGTACTGTGTAGTCGGCAATCATGCCGACCCAGCGGCGCGGATGCGACGGTCTTGGGTTGACGATTATGGCGGCGAGAATGGCGATGCCGATGAACGATTCCGCCAGCATCACGGCGAGCATCAGCGACAATGCGTCTCTGTCGCCTACGCCCAGCCAGCGCAGCCCATAGATGTAGCCGGCCAGCAAGCAGGCGATGATCATGCGCACCAGCGCCTGACCATGCTCGCTGTCCTGGCGGCCCGCCAAACGGTCGTGAATCCACTCGGCGGCGGCGCGCAACCGGATCATTCCACGCCCGGGCGCTGCGAACTGGTTGAATAACGTTCGCAGATGTCCTCCAGTCTTGGCCGGTTCTGCACCAGCGCCTGAACACACTGCGGATCGAACAGCTTGCCGCTCTGTTCAAGCAGGAAGTCGAGCGCGTTATCGAATGTCCATGGCGCCTTGTAGGGTCGTGGCGAAATCAGCGCGTCGAACACGTCAGCGACGGCGACGATGCGGGCTTCGATCGGGATCTGGGCACCGCTCAGGCCATCCGGATAGCCGCTACCGTCGTAACGTTCGTGATGACGCAGGGCGATGGTTGCGCCTGCCTGGATGAAACGGTTGTGGCTGCCGCTGAGCAATTCATGGCCGATCTGCGGATGCCTGCGCATGATCGCGAGCTGTTGCTCATCGAGTGGACCGGGTTTCAGCAAGACATCATCGGGAATTGCGATTTTGCCGATATCGTGCAGTGGAGCCGATAGTTCGATCAGCCGCACCTCTTCTTCCGACATGCCGAGGCCTTCGGCAATCAATCCGGCGATATGTGCCATCCGTTCCAGATAGGCGCTGGTGCCGATATCGCGATACTCGATGGCCCGGGCGAGGCGCGAGAGCGTTTCGCGTTCGCGCTCCTCCACTTCATGCATGCTCGACAGCAGCCTTTGTTCCAGCGAGAGCGCACGCTGCTTGATCGACTCCGACTGCTGCCGAAGCTGGAGCAGGTTCCGGCAGCGCGCACGGAGTTCGCGAGGACGGACCGGCTTCACCAGGAAATCGATCACGCCAGCATCGAGCGCGGCTTGCCGGATCGGTTCGTCGCCGACCACAGTCACCAGCACGATCGGCACGTCTCGATTGGTCAGCGCGCGGCGGAAGCGGCGGGCGAATTCCAAACCATCGATGACCGGCATCCGGTAGTCGAGCAGCAGCAGATCCGGGCGGCTGCTTTCCGCCCAGCGCAAGGCTTCCTCGGAATCGCCGAAGTCGAACACCTCCAGCTCTGGACTGATGTCCTCAAGGATGTGCCGCAGCATAGTGCGTGCGGATGTCTGGTCGTCAACGATGACGATTTTCACGGAGTTGCCCCACATGCGAATACCGTGCGTCCTTGCGTGTGTTGATGATCGGTACTTGACCTATACCCGGAATCTAAAGCAATTTC
>JANLSB010000178.1:0-2364 GCA_031362125.1 Lysobacterales bacterium
TTGACTTCGATACGCGCCTCCGGCACGGATGCTTCGGCCAGGGCCGCATCGGGACGGGACTCGGGAACGGGAGCGGGTTCGCCTATCGTGGTTTCGCCTATCATGCGCTGATTCCTTAACTCAGTAGTTTAAGTCGCCCCCCCATGCCGGACAACCCGCAAACGCCGCAAAGATCTTGGTTCGCCTTGTCCGACCATCGCCTGATCCTGCTGAGCGGACGCGATGCGGTCGCATTCGCCCAAGCCCAGACAATGAATGATGTCGCCGTATTGGGTGATGGCGAGTGGCAGTGGAACGGTTGGTTGACCCCCAAAGGGCGGGTCATCGCACTGTTTTCGCTGATCCGACTCGATGTCGATACGTTGTGGGTGCTGCTGCCGGATGCAGATCCCGACGCATTCGCTGCGCAACTTCGCCGTTTCGTGTTCCGCAGCAAGGTCGCGATCACCGTTCGCGATGACCTGCACATCGCAGGCCGGCTGCAGGCATCGGATCTGGCCTCGGGCAGCCACTGGGTCGGCGAGCCCGGCGATGCGATCGAACTGGACCTCAGCGGGAATCTGGATGAGAGGCACCCGGGCCGAAGCCTGCGGATAGGCCCCGGGATATCAACCCGCGCAGATCCTGCGGCCCTTGAAGCCTGGCGCCGCTCCGACCTCGAACACGGCTGGCCCAGGCTCGATGCCACCCAATCGGGGCAGTGGACACCTCAGCAGCTGTCGCTGGACCGCCTCCGTGCCTACAGCGTCAAGAAAGGCTGCTATCCGGGCCAGGAAATCGTCGCGCGAACGCATTTTCTGGGCCAGGCCAAGCGCGGCCTTGCGCTGATCCAGACCACGACGGCACTGGCGGCTGGCGCCGAACTCACTTCGGGTGGCGCCGTAGTTGGCACCGTGGTCAGCGCCTGCGGCCAAACCGCATTGGCGGTAATCCCGCTCGATCTCAACCAATCGCAGACAAAAGAAAGCCCCGCAGTGGGCGGGGCTTCCTGGATCCCGCGGCCGCCATGGGGCGGCTTGGCACGCTGATCGGGCAAAGCACGAGGCTCAGAGCAAGGAACGAGCGCCGATCATATTGGGCTGTGCCTGCTCCATCTGATACGACTGCTGGCGATCCTGGATCCGGGTTTGTGTCTGCTGTTGACGCTGATCGTTGATGCGGTTGATTTCTTGGAGATTCTGCTCGGCTGACTGTGTGAGTTCATGGGTCGGGACAGCGAGCGTACGCACGGTGGGGTTGTTCGGGTCCCCCTGATACAGGATCGCGTAGCGTCCGCCGACATCGCCATGCCTGTCGTTGGCGCGGCTCAACACAACGCCATCGATACCGGACTTCGGGTCGAGACTCGAATTGTCCCTCGCCAGCTCTTCTTTGAAGGAGCGCAGCGCCGCCGAGGTGGCGTTGTGGTTGAGGTTGGGATCATTGATGCCGTTTTCGCCGTGCATCTTCTCGAACTTGCCTCGCAGCGACATGTACTCGTCGTAGTCGCGGTGCCCGGGTTCGTGCGCGTATTGGGGGTCATGCGTCATGGTCGTCTCCTTGGCTGGCGGCTTTCCGGGCCCGGGTGAATGGGGGATGGGCCCATCCGACGGTTCGATACTACACCCCCCCGAGGCGGACGGTCACGCGCCAGCCTGGCAGCCGTCATTGCACACGTGCTGAAGCGTGACCGTGCGCTTACGGTTTCGACGAGGTGCCCCGGTCAGACGCCTGCTCGGGAAAGTAGAAATCGATTTCGTTCCTGACCGCGATCAGCGCCGGATCGACCGCGAGCTTGGCGGCCGCCTCGATGGCAGTCGATTTCACCCAATCGAAGGCTCCCTTGCCCAGCCCACCATATGCCCCCGCGCCGCCCCAGAGATTGATCGCGCGCGTCGAGGTTTTCTCGAAACTGTAGCTGGTGAGTGTCTTTCCGTTGAGCAGCACCTCATACCGGACCACCAGATGCTCATTGCTGACAATAGGGATGATGCCCAGCGTACTGCCCGACAATACCGCGCTCAGCAACCCGGCCGCCTGCCCACCGGCGGTCGGCCGGTTGGTATGCGTCACCATCAGTGTCAGCGGGCTTCCGACCAGTTCATCGTCGAGCGAGGAAAACGCCGGAACTGCCTTGAACACCGCGTACAACTCGTCGTTCGCGACCGAGCTCAGGAAATCCATGGGCGGCAGCGAAGGCGCCGCTTTCGCAACCGATGCGGCCGGCACCGCAAGTGCAGCTGTCGGCGCATCGTTCGCAGGAGCGGGGCCTGGCGGCAGAACGGGTTCAGCCGCTGAGGCGGTGAATGACAAAATGAGACAGATAACCAGGATCGATTCGCGGATCATCGGGACGCCTTACTGGTAGCAGTTGAGCTGGACGGT
>JANLSB010000034.1:0-3836 GCA_031362125.1 Lysobacterales bacterium
TGCCAGTCGTGGGCGTGCACCACGTCGGGTGCCCATCCATCATCCAGCGCGCCCGCGCCGAGCTGTGCGGCCACCCAGCCGAGCAGACCGAAACGCTGCAGATTGTCCGGCCACTCGCTGCCATCCGGCGCCTGGTACGGCCCACCCGCGCGGCCGAACAGCAGCGGCGCATCGATCACATAAACCGGCAACTGCGTCTGCGGCATGCGGCCACGATGCACCCGCACCCGCGCGGCGCCGAAGCAGGCGCCGATCTCGATCGAAGGCCCACCCGGCAGCATCGCATCGAGGATCGCCGGCAAACCGGGCAGCAGCAGCCGCACATCGGCGCCGGCCGCAGCCAGCGCCGGCGGCAGCGCTGCGGCGACATCGGCCAACCCACCGGTCTTGACCAGCGGAAATACTTCCGCCGCGACATGCAGCACCTTCATGCCCGAACGTCGCCGCGCATGTCGTCGCGCATGTCGTCCCGGCTCTGCGCCACTGCAGCGGCCAACATCGCCGCAGTGACCAGGGTGATGCCGTTTTCGCTGCGCAGGAAGCGGCGCGCATCGGCCTCGGCGTCTTCGCCGATCACCATGCCGTCGGGAATATGGCAGCCGCGGTCGATCACCACCCGGTTGAGCCGCGCGCCGCGCCCCACGGTGACATTGGGCAGCAGCACGCTCCAGTTCACGGTCGAATACGAGTGCACGCGCACCTGCGAGAACAGCACGCTGCGGAACACCGATCCCGACACGATGCAGCCGCCGGAGACCAGCGACTCGATCGCCATGCCGCGCCGGTCGTCCTGGTTGTGCACGAACTTCGCCGGCGGCAGCTGCGGCTGATAGGTCGAGATCGGCCAGCGCCGGTCGTACATGTCCAGCACCGGATCGGTGGCGGTCAGGTCGATGTTCGCATCCCAGTACGCATCGATGGTGCCGACATCGCGCCAATACGGCTCGGCGCCTTTGCGGTTGCCCACGCAGCTGAGCTCGAACGGATGCGCCGCTGCCTGGCCCAGCTTGACCGCGCGCGGAATGATGTCCTTGCCGAAGTCGTGGCTCGACGACGGATCGGCCAGATCGCGTTCCAGTTCGTCGTAAAGAAAGCGCGCGTTGAAAATATAGATGCCCATGCTGGCCAGCGAGCGGCCGGGCTTGCCGGGCAGCGCCGGAGGATCGTCGGGCTTCTCCACGAACGCGGTGATGTTGCGGTCCGCATCGATCGCCATCACGCCGAAGGCCTTGGCCTCCTCGCGATCCACCTCGATGCAGCCCACTGTGCATTCGCGGCCCAGCGCCACATGGTCGGCCAGCATCACCGCATAGTTCATCTTGTAGATGTGATCGCCGGCCAGCACCACCACGTAGTCCGCGCCGTAGTCTTCCAGAATGTCGTGATTCTGATACACCGCATCGGCCGTGCCGCGATACCAGGACTCTTCGTCCTTGCGCTGCTGCGCCGGCAGCAGGTCGACAAACTCGTTCATCTCAGGCCGCAGAAAAGCCCACCCGCGCTGCAGGTGGCGCAGCAGACTATGGCTCTTGTACTGGGTAATCACCCCGATCCGCCGGATGCCCGAATTGAGGCAGTTCGACAGCGCGAAATCGATGATCCGGAACTTGCCGCCGAAATACACCGCCGGCTTGGCCCGGGTATCGGTCAGACTCTTCAGCCGGCTGCCGCGCCCCCCCGCGAGCACCAGCGCGATCGCCCGCTTGGGCAACTCCAGACTCTGGGCCAGTTCGTACGGCGTCATGGCGGCTCCCTGTGGTGTGATTCGTGCGGAAGCAAGGATGCCCGAATTCCGCATCCTCTGGTTTGAATGCAGCCGCGCACCCGCACCGGCGGGTCGGGCCCGTCCCGCAGCCAGTCGGGCCATCGACATGCGCGCGGTCGCGGGCGGGAGCGAGGCGACGGAGAAGGGCCGGCAGCGCGTCCGTCCGCGCGCATCGGGTGCCCTTAAGCGCCGCGAAGTCGATCATGCAAAACGACGCCCGGCCGCGCACGATGCCCGGCGGCGTTTCCGAACCCGCCATCGCCCGGTATCTCCGCGTCTGCGAACGCCGCCGGCCTATACTCGGAATCCATCCAGCGGAAGGCGTTCGCCATGACACTGCACATCGTTTGTAACGTCGATGACTTGCCGGTAGGCAAGATGAAAGCGTTCACCGTCGCCGGCGAGAACATCGCCCTCTACCACCTCAAGGATGGCTTCTTCGCCACCCAGTCGAAATGCACCCACATGTTCGGCCCACTCGCCATGGGCAAGATCCTCGACGACTGCAAAGTGCAGTGCCCGCTGCACCACGCCCGCTTCGACATCAAGACCGGCGAAGTCGTCGACTGGGCCAACTTCCCGCCCGGCATCCAACTGCTCAACATCGTCCGCGGCGAAAAAGCCCTCAAGACCTACCCCGTCAGCATCAAAGACAACGCCGTCCGCATAAAAATCGCCTGACGCTTTGTAGGAGGGGCTTCAGCCCCGATGCCCTTGCCCTTGTGGGAGGGGCTTCAGCCCCGAAGCTTTTGCTTTTGTGGGAGCGGCCGCAGCCGCGATGCTGTTGTTCTTGTGGGAGGGGCTTCAGCCCCGACGCTTTTTGCTTTTGTGGGAGCGGCGGCAGCCGCGATGCTCTTGTCCTTGTGGGAGCGACGCAAGTCGCGACGCTCTTGCCCCTGTGGGATGTGCCGAGAGGCGCCGCCGCTCCGCTCCCCTCTCCCGTCGGGAGAGGGATCGGGGGACAGGTTCAGGCGAAGCGGAAACGCTGCGGGCCGACGCACCCTCATCCGGCGCTGCGCGCCACCTTCTCCCGGTGGGAGAAGGAAAAGCAAGTCGCGAAGCGCTTGCCTTCCGGAGGAACAGCGCAATTCCCGATCAACTCCCACCTCCAACCCACCACAGCTCCCCAAATACCGCCTCGCCGCCTTTGCAAAGCGGACCGAAGATCGCGCAGCGATCAGAATGGGGATTTACTCTTCGCACGACCGATGCGCGCCACCCGACATCGATCCACGCACCCGCCGCAGACCGCATCGATCGGCTCGATCAATCGAAAACCGGATATCGATTGTCGCAGCGCTCGATGGCTGCGATGCTTTTTGTGGGGGCGGCGGGAGGCGCGACAGGGGGTGGGGATGGGGTTAGGCTGGGGGTTGTGGGGTGGGTTTGATTTGGGTGGCTGGTTTCGACCCGAAGCGGACATCTTTCGTTCCTTGCTTGGGTGTCCAGATAAGCTTTGGCTTGTTACCGGGGTCTCAGCGACATAGGATTAAAAGAGATCAAATGGGCAAGCAGCGTATGGTCTCGTGATCAAATGGACCAGCACGATCAATCGAAGGGGAACGAGACGATGGATCAGCCCAAGTACGAGCGTGGCTCGGAGTGGCGCCAGTGGGACTTGCACATCCATTCGCCTGCTTCGTTCCACTGGCGCGGGCAAAAGTTCGATGCCGACCCCGAATCAGCCACTAACAAGGCCCTCGTGGACGAGATGATCCACGCACTCAACGCCGCCACGCCCGCGGTCTTTGCATTGATGGACTATTGGACTTTCGATGGCTGGTTTGCGCTATGTCGACGCCTCAAAGAGGCCGATGCACCTAAGCTGACAAAGACCGTCTTTCCTGGTATTGAACTACGCTTAGTAGCGCCAATGCCTGGCCGACTGAATGCCCATGTTTTGTTCTCGGATCAGCTCGAAGATCAGGTGCTGCGCGACTTCCTTTCACAACTCTACGTTGCGCTGGTGAATCGCCCTCTGTCCAACGCTGCTTTGATTGACCTGGCACGCAACCATCTCAGCGAAGATAAGCTGGTCCACCATGGGTTCAGAAAAGACGAGGTCGATGCG
>JANLSB010000053.1:0-4910 GCA_031362125.1 Lysobacterales bacterium
ACCGAGGACTACATCACCGGACGGTTCGGGTGAGGCAGGCCGCTTGCGCGGCACCGCCGCGCGGCCTGCCGAACGCCCGGCCACGGATGGCCGGGCCGGGCTTTCCGGAGCCGTCGCGCCACGCCACGGATGGCCTCGGCGGATCATCGAAACCATCCAACTTCAGAACATTTCCGAGCAGCCCATGAACACCCAACCCCACGACCACATCCTGAAGAGTCACGACGATGAACGCCGCGTCATGCGCGAGGAAATCCTGCGCATGGGCGAAATGGCGGCTGCGCAGCTGGAAGCCGCGCTGGATGTGATCGACCGCCGCGACGCCAAAGCCGCCGAGCGGATCATCGCCAACGATGAAGCGATCGATGCGCTGGAGCTGCAGGTCAGCCACGATGCGATGAAGCTGGCGTTGCGCGGCCCGCTCGCACGCGACCTGCGCGAGATCCTGTCGGCACTGCGGATCGCCTCGGACATCGAACGCATCGGCGACTACGCTTCGAACGTAGCCAAGCGCTCGATGGCGCTGAACCTGTCGCCGCCGCTGCCGCACACGCGCGGCCTGGGCAGTCTCGGCCGTCTCGTGGTGCGTCAGGTACGCAAGGTGCTGGCAGCATATCGCGACGGCGATGTCGAAGCCGCACAACAGGTCCGCGCCGAAGACGCCGAGATCGATACCCAGTACACCGGTCTGTTCCGCGAACTGCTGACCTACATGATGGAAGACCCGCGGGTGATCACGCCCTGCACCCACCTGTTGTTCATGGCCAAGAATCTGGAACGCGTCGGCGATCATGCGACCAACATCGCCGAGAACATCCTGTTCCAGGAGCACGGCGAAGGCCCGATGCCACCACGCGAAAAGCGCGACGAGACCAGCACGGCGGGTTGAACGCATCGCAATACTGAAACGAGGCCGCTGCAGGGCGACCTCTTTGTTGCAGCCCGTCAGACGTCCTTCGAGAGCGATGACGGACCGCAATCCATCGGCGCGCAGGCACTGGCATCGCCGCCGCAGCAGTTTTCGGTCAGGAACCCGAGCAGCGCGCGCATGGCGTCGAACTCGGCGCGGTAGCAGATGAAGCGGCCGCGAGGCTCGGCCCGGATCAATCCAGCCGCGACCAATTCCTTCAGATGAAAGGACAGCGTGGCGCCGGCAAGCGACAGGATCTCAGCGATCTCGCCCGGCATCCGCCCTTCCGGCCCCGCCTGGACCAGACAACGGAACACAGATAGACGGGTGGACTGGCCCAAGGCAGCGAGGGCGGCGGTGGCTTGTTGTATTTCCATTGACCGACAATTCTGGAATGATCGAAGCATTATCAATCAAAGGCGGTGTCATTCCATCCCTGAACGCATTGCCCGCCCCCGCCGAAGCGGCCTGTCAGGCTGCTTGAATAAACGAAGTCTGAATCCAATCGCGACTCGGACACTCAAGGCACACCTGTTCCATCCCTGTCCTAACTCTTTATGCACAACTGCGAACGCGGCAACGCGTAGATTGCAGACATCGACAGGAGAGCACCGGTGCAACCGCAAGACCCCGAATTCCAGGAATCGCTCGCTTCCGCCCGGGGCGGAGATCTACGCGCACTCGAACGCGTGCTGGTGCGCTCACGTCAGGATCTGCGCCGCTATGCGGAGTATCACTGCGGAATCAACGACATCGAAGATGCCGTCCAGGAAAGCCTGCTGCTGGTCTCGCGCAAGCTCAGCGCGTTGCGCGAGCTCGATGCCTACAATTCGTGGCTGTTCCGGATCGTCAAGCGCGAATGCAATCGCATGAAACGCGCCACCCGCTACCTGCTGATGCAACCGTCCGACCTTGAAGAGATCGACGGCCCGCACTACCCCGCACCTACCGGGCTGATCCGCGATGTCGCCAATGCGCTCGCCTCGCTCCCCGCGCACTATCGCGAGATCATTCTGATGCGCGATCTCGAAGGCCACACCATCGCCGAGATCGCGTCGGCATTGTCGCTGCATCCGGAAGCCGCCAAGGCGCGGCTGCACCGCGCGCGCAGCCTTGCCCGACAATACCTCTCGCCACAACCGCCCGCAGAGATAGAGGTCCTTGCCGCAACACGCTAGGATTTCCCGACCCCAAGGTCCCGTTCCCGTCCATCCCATTGGAGATTAACCATCATGTCCGCTACCAAGAAACCCGTCGCCCTCGCCATATCCGCCGCTCTCGCTGGTGGCCTGCTGATGTCTGCGTCCGCGTTCGCGTCCACCCACCTAGCCCAAGGCTACCTGCTTGGCGCTACCGCCGGAGACAAGGCCGCCGAAGGCAAATGCGGCGAAGGCAAGTGCGGTGGCGACAAGGCCGCCGAAGCAAAATGCGGCGCCGACAAGGCCGCCGAGGGCAAGTGCGGTGAAGGCAAGTGCGGCATGGACAAGATGGACACCGACAAGAACGGCAAGATCTCGAAAGCCGAATACGACGCCGCGCACAAAGACGGCGGCGGCAACTTCGCCATGCATGACACCAACAAGGACGGTGCCATCAGCGCCGATGAAATGAAGGCGACCGAAGGTAAATGCGGTGAAGGCAAGTGCGGTGGCGACAAGGCCGCAGGCGAAGGCAGCTGCGGCGCCGACAAGAAGGGCGCTGAAGGCAAATGCGGCGAAGGCAAGTGCGGTGGCGACAAAGCCGCTGCTCCTGCCGAAAAGAAAGCCACTGAAGGCAAGTGCGGCGAGGGCAAGTGCGGCGGCGCGATGTGATGCCGTGGTGCCGTCGTCGATGACGATGGCCAGCGCTCCGGGGCGGCCGCATCGCGGCCGCCTTTTGTTTCCGGCAACGCCACACCGCTTGTCACTTCAAGCGTTACTTCATGCGTTACTTCAAGTATTACTTCCAGAATGACGCCTCTTCCACTTCCCAATGACGCAGCAGGTCTCGGCCTGCGCCGCCCGCTGATGCCGGCGATGCGCCGCGCCTCTGCGGGCAGCTTCGATTTCCTCGAAACCGCGCCGGAAAACTGGATCGGTGTCGGCGGCGCATTGGGCGACGGCTTCGCCGATCTGGCTTCGCGCTACCCGGTGGTCTGTCACGGCCTGTCGCTGTCGGTTGGCGGACCTGCGCCGCTGGACGAGACCTTTCTGTTCAAGGTGCGCAGGTTCATGGAGACGCACCGCTGCCCGTTGTACAGCGAACACCTCAGCGCCTGCGGCGACAGCCGCGGCCAGCTTTACGACCTGCTGCCGCTGCCGTTCAGCGAAGAATCCGTGCATCACGTCGCAGCGCGCATTCGCCGCACACAGGACATCCTTGGCCAGCGCATCGCGATCGAAAACATTTCCTACTACGCCGCACCGTTCCAGAAAATGCGCGAGATCGACTTCATCAACGCCGTGCTTGCCGAAGCGGACTGCATGATGCTGCTCGATGTGAACAACATCATCGTCAACGCCACCAACCACCGCTACGACCCATCGGAATTCCTCGCAGCCCTGCCTGGCGAACGCGTGGCCTACATCCACGTTGCCGGCCACTACGACGAGGCCGAAGACCTCAAGGTCGATACCCACGGCAGCGCGGTCAACGCGCAGGTCTGGGCGCTGCTCGAAGAGGCGTATCGACTGTTCGGGCCACGCCCTACCCTGTTGGAACGCGACTTCAATCTGCCGCCGTTCGAAGACCTGCTCGACGAACTCGGCCAGGTCCGCCGCCGCATCGCCGGAACGCCCGCGCATGACCAGCGCCGCGCCGCCTGACGTGGGCGACACGCTCGCCGCGCAGCAGAACGCGCTCGCAGCGCATATCCGCGATCCGGAACGCGTGCCGCCGCCTGCAGGCATCGAAGAGCGCCGGCTGAAGATCTACCGAGAACTGTTCTTCAACAATGTCGATGGCCTGCTTGCCGGCAATTTTCCGGTCCTGCGCAAGATCTACGGCGATGCTGGCTGGGCGACGCTGATCCGCGCGTTCTATCGCGATCACGACTGCAAGACACCACTGTTCACCGAACTGGCGCGCGAATTCCTGCGCTATCTGGACACCCGTGCAAGCACTGACAAGAGCCGCGATGCAAGGCGCGACGATCCACCATGGCTGCGCGAGTTGGCGCACTACGAGTGGATCGAGCTGGCGCTGCAGATCAGCGAAGCGCGCAGCGACGAGATTGCGCACAGCCTCGATGGCGATCTGCTCGATGGCCGTCCTCTGGTGTCGCCGCTGGCATGGCCGCTCGCCTACGCGTGGCCGGTGCATCGGATCGGCCCGGACTATCGGCCGGATACCCCGCCGGAGGCCCAGACCCTGCTGATGCTGCGCCGCGAACCCGACGGCACGGTCAGCTTCCACTCGCTCACGCCGTTGGCGTTCCGGCTGCTGCAGCGGCTCGACGGCATGCCCGAGCTGAGCGGGTGCGAACAATTGCACGCCTTGGCGGCTGAAGCCGGCGCTGCCGACCTCGATGATTTCATGCGCGATGGTGCGGCGATGCTGAAGCAGATGCGCGCGGAAGGCACGATTCTCGGCACACGACAAGACTGACATCCGACGGATCGGGGCGTCGGCCTCATCTGTTACGCTTTCGCGCATGAGCGAAGCCGCCGCAGCCCCCGTGCAGCACAAGAAGATGTCGGAGCGTTTCCGCGGTTATCTGCCGGTCGTGGTCGACGTGGAAACCGGTGGTTTCGACTGGAACCGTCATGCGCTGCTCGAAATCGCGGTGCTGCCGGTGGATCTCGACGAGAACGGCCTGCTGGTCCCCGGCGAAACCGCCAGCGCGCATCTGATCCCGGCCCCGGGCACCGAGATCGATCCGAAATCGCTGCAGATCACCGGCATCGTTCTCGACCATCCTTTTCGCTTCGCGAAAGAAGAGCGCGACGCGCTGGATCACGTCTTCGCCGCCGTCCGCTCCGCCGTGCGCAAACACGACTGCCAGCGCGCGATCCTGGTCGGT
>JANLSB010000078.1:0-2010 GCA_031362125.1 Lysobacterales bacterium
GGAACGAGAACAGCTGTACCAGGGTCACGCCCGGGTCGCTCTGGTTGAAATTGGTCCATTCCGGCGTGTGCACGCCCGCACGCGCGAGCGTGTCTTCCACGAGTTGCGCGAAACGCCGATTGTCGATGGCAGGAGGCGTGAGCGGCATGGAAGGCGGCCTCAGGTGGTGGACAACGGAATGGCGAGACTGATGCGCTCGCGTGCGGCGGTCGCGACCAGTCGATAGGTGATGGTGGCGACGGCGGTTTCCGGCTCGCCCGGATGCGCGGCGACCTCGATCGATTCGACTTCGATGCGGCGTTCCCAGCGCGCCAGCGCGCGCTGGATCGCATCCTGCATGCGGGTGTGGGTGGCGACGTTGTTGGGTTCGAACAGGAACCGCGCCAGCCCCGCGCCGAAGTCGGGTACGCCGACGCGTTCGCCCGGTTCGGTCTTGAGGATCACCGCGATCGACTCGCGGATGTTCGCTTCGCCGGACGACCACACGAAACGGCCATCGGCGCCGACGCGCGGCGGAAACGACATGCTCTGGCCGAAGATGCTGCTCATGCCCCCACCTTCTTGCCCTTCAGACCGGGCACCGGGAAACACAGCACGAAATAGGGCAGCCAACGGAAGATGAAATCGAGCAGCGAGACGATGATGATCAGCAGGATCAGCGCGCAGATGGTGATGATCGGAATCGAGATCGAGCAGATCATGCCGATATCCACGCCATTGCTGCTCTTGCAGGGGCCGCCGTCGCCGACATCCAGCGCCTTGTACAGCGGCCACGGCAGCACCGAGCGCACCAGATCCACCAGCCCGAGTCCTTTGGCGCGCTGCACCTGGCCGCACAGCATGTCGGACATCACGAACGCGGTGTTGCGGTTGAACTTGCGCAGGCCGGCGGGGCTGGTGTCGGCGGGCAGCGAGATCCGGATCGGCCTTGCCGGCGCATCGGCGTCGAAGAAGCTCGCGAGCTTGAAGCGCTGGGTCGGCGCGGAGACCAGCGGCGGATGCAGCGGCCCGCAGTCGCGCCGGTGGTGCACGAAGCGCACCACGAACCAGCCGCCGTCGTTGATGCCCGCGCCGAGATTCGAACCGAGCGCGTTCTTCACCTGCAGCGCGAACGGAATCGGCGGCGCATCGGTTTCGGTCGTGGCATCCAGCGCGCGGGTGAACAGCGCGGTGAAGCGGTCGACTTTGAGTGCCACATCCTGACCCGGCACATTGCCGGTGATCGGGTCGGAGGCGATCTCGGCGCCCGCATCGACCAGGGTGTCGAGCGCGCTGAACGGTCCGACCGCCACCATCGACGAACTCACACCCGCGAGGCAAAAGTGAAAGGGCGGCCAGTCGGGCAAGGCCAGGGTGCTGCTCGCGCCGGCGGCGTACATCGCTGTCGTGGCTTCGAGTTTCTCGCGCACGCCCGGCTTGCGGATCTCGATCAAGGCATCGCGCAGATTCGCCAGCGGCGGACGGACATCGGCGGAGGCATCGGTGAGGCGCAGCGCGAGCCGCAGTGGGTCGCCCATGACCGCAGTGCCCAACCAGTCGTAGAGTTTCCGGCGTGGCTCCGACAAATCGGCATAACCGCTGCCCGCATTCTCGATCACGCTCCACACGTCGGGCAGCCAGGTCGCGATGAGGTCCGCGCAATCGAGCAGGATCAACCACGACGCGCCCTGCTGCTGCAGGTTGAAATCGAAAATGCGCGTGCGGCCATCGCCGGTCGGTTCGCTTTCGCCGGCGATGGTCGGGCTTGAGCTCGCGCCGGTGCTGAACTTGTACGCCGAGCGGATCAGGGTTTTCCATGGCTCGGCCACGCCGATCTGGAACTGCGCCATGCGCGCCTGTTTCGACAGCTCGATCACGGGCGCCACTGGCGACAGCTGCTGGCGCTGGCCCGTGGCCAGACTGATCGCAGCGGTGTGATCGACCTTGCTGCCGAGATATTCCTCGCGGCGGCCGACCGGAATCATCCCGGTCCACAGCGCGCGCCGACGGTTGCCGTCGTCGTTGAACGAC
>JANLSB010000080.1:0-2853 GCA_031362125.1 Lysobacterales bacterium
CCATCTGTCCGCCGCCGCGCGTGCGCAGGATCTGCGCGATCTTGGCGCGTGCCTGCAGCAACCGCGACGGTTGCACGTCGGTGGTCAGGCTCGCATAGGACAGATCGACCGCAATCACCAATGGATTGCGGTCCTGCCACAGGGGCTGGGGCAGCGTTCGCCAGCTCGGTCCTGCCATGGCCAGAATCACCAGCAAGGCCGCCAATACCGAAGCGGCCACCGGGAACACACCGCGCCAACCGCCCTGCGTCGGCTGCCCGCCCTGCAGCAGATGCGACAAGAGGTGCGCATCCACCGCATCGCGCCAGACGTTTTGGCGCAGACGGCGACGACGCAGCCACCACAGCAACAGCGGAACCGCCAGCAGCCCAAGCAGCCACAGCGGCCGCAGAAACTGGAAGCCTGTCGATGCTTCGCTCAACACACCGGCAGTCAATGCATCGCCGCTCATCGCATCGACTCCCGGCGTTGCCACAATGTCAGCAAGGCGAACAACAGCGAGGCGGCGAGCGGCCATGGATAGCGCTCGATCCGTGGACGCAGCCGTTGCCCGGGACGTTTGACCGGTTCGATCTGATCGATCACGACGTAGATTCCCGCGAGCTGATCGACATCACGGGCGACAAAGGCGCGGCCGCCGGTGAGTTCGGCGATGCGACTGAGTCCGGCCTCGTCGGTGATCTGATCACTGCTGGGACGCTGGATCGGAAGGCCAAAGACCGACAATCCGGCGCCATAGCCGCCGAACGCGATGGTATGGATGCGCACGCCGGCATCGCGCGCCAGCTCGGCGGCCTTCACCGGATCCAGTGCCCCGGCAGTGTTGATGCCGTCGGTCAACAGGATCAGCACCCGATGTTCCGCCGGCTGCGATTGCAGGCGCTTGGTCGCCAGACCGATCGCATCGCCGATCGCGGTTTCGCGGCCGGCCAGACCCGTGGCCGTGGCTTCCAACTGTTCGCGCACGGTGTCGAGATCGCGTGTGAGCGGCGTGAGCGCATACGCACGTTGACCGAACACGATCAGGCCGACGCGGTCGCCGCTGCGACGTTCAAGGAAATCGTTGATCACCGATTTGGCCGCAACCAACCGCGTCACCACGCGGCCACGGAGTTCGATATCGCGTTCATCCATGCTGCCGGACAGATCAACCGCCAGCATCAGATCGCGCGCTGACTGCGGCGGCTGCACCAGATCGCCCAGTTGCTGCGGACGCGCCGCCGCCACGCACAGCAGCGCCCATGCCAACCACGGCAGCGCGCCAAGACGGCGAGGCTGCGAACGGCCGATCTGTCCACGGATCGCACTCAGGCGATCGCCGTAGGGCACGCGTAGCGCCGGTGCCACGCTGTTCGCGCCCGGCAGGAAAAGACGCGCCAACCACGGCAGCGGCAACGCGGCCAACAACCACGGCCAGGCGAAAAGCGCATCCAACCAATGGCGTGCGGCGTCGATCATGTCAGTCGCTTCGACCATGGCCAACGCCGATCCCTTCCACGAGTCATCAGTTCGACGAAGCGCATGCGGACGATGCCGCGCAACGCTTCGAACTCCTGCGCGCCGACATCCCGACGAAAGCCACCTTCCAGCAGGGTGCGCCCGGCTCCTGCCGAAAACACCGGTATCCGCTGGCCGCGATCCAGAAACCGGAGCCAATCGTCGCCGCTCAATCTGTCGGCACCCGGCTCACGACGGCGTGCGGCGCGACGCAGGAGCTCCGACATCGCGGCAATCCGTGCGGACGCGGTCTCGGCGCCGTCAAGACTGTCGTCGAACAGCCGTCCCATCACCATCCGACGGCGATGCGTACGACGACGCCACCACAGCAATACGGCCACGGCGAGCAGCACGGCCACCAGCGCGAGCCACCATCCGGGCGCGGGCGGCCACCAGCTCGGCGCGGGCGGCAGATGCACGTCACGCAACAGCAGGACGTCGGGCGCGGGCGGCTGCGGTGGGCTGCGGGATGCGTCCTGCAGCCGCATGCTTTGCAGAAGGCCGAGGAGCCGCGTCATGCCGCGCGCGTCCCGGCGAACAGATCGAGCCAACTTTCGCTCGGCGCATCGGTCGACAACGCGCGCGCACGGATGCCATAGCGGGCCAGAGTCGCCAATGCAACGTCGCACGGCGCGGCGAAAGCGGTCTTCCAGCGTTCACGCTGTGCGGCTGCGGCGAGATCCAGTTCGATTCGGTCGGTCGCGATGCCGCTGCGCTCGACGAAAAATGGCAGGGTCGCCCGCGGCGGGTCGCGTTCGAGCGGATCAGTCATCAGCAGTACGATCACTTCGCGGTGCTGCATCAGCGTCGGCCAGCGCGACGCAGGCAGGGCGACCACGCTGAACGGATCGGCCAGCACGACCAGCCGCGATCCTGGACGCAACAGTCGATCGGCATGATCCAGCGCAACTGCGAAACCGGCATCGTGTTCCGGTGGTCGTGCATACCAGCGCACCAATGCGTCGAGCACGCGCAGTGCGCCGCGGCTGCCGGACGCCGGTACGATCGGCGCTTCGCGCACGCTGCCGCGCAACGCACCGATGCGGTCGCCATCGCGCACCGCCGCCCAGGCCGCGATCGCGCCCGCGCGCGCGGCCTGCACCGACTTGAACCGCGTACGCGTTCCGAAATACAGCGACGGCGCGGTGTCGGCGACGATCAATGTCAATCGTTCGCGTTCGGCCTGGAACACCTTGGTATGCGGCCGTCCGGTGCGCGCGGTCAGGCGCCAATCGATGTGGCGGGCATCATCGCCATTCGCGTATTCGCGCGACTCCGCATACTCCATGCCTCGACCTCGCATCGGAGACTGCGCCTGCCCGCTCAGGCCGTGACTGCCACGGCGCGGTGGGCGCC
>JANLSB010000103.1:0-6988 GCA_031362125.1 Lysobacterales bacterium
GAAAGTCTGTGAATTCTCGGTACACGATATGGTGGCGTCTTCTGCCGTGCGCATCGCGCAGTTAGCCTGTGATGAACACGCGCTCTGGCGAAGACCTTTCATCAACGCACAGGGACGCATCGTCAGGGTCGCGTCCATGGAGGCCGAAAAGGAAACGCTCGCCGATTGGCATACGTTGGCTTGGCGTCGTGTCGTGCATTACTGGAAGGCGTCGGGCCTGCTCGATGAGAACGTCCGCTGGGAGAACAAGCAGGTCGCGCTGGGCGGGGATGCAAGAAGAAACGGTGCGTCGGAATGCGTCGGCGATACACAGGGCTGGACCGAAAAAGCATCGTGTCGCGCATTCCTGATCGATGTGCCATGGTCGGCGACATTCGTCTCCTATGTAATGAAAACCGCAGAGGTCCCCGGCTTTCTACACGCGTCATCGCATTTCTATTACATCCGGGATGCCGCGCGACGGCCGGTGGACGGGCCGTATCGACTGGTCGATCCCTCCATGGAAAAGCCATCGGTGGGCGACATGGTTTGTTACCTGCGCGAAAAACGCCGAGTGTATGGCTATCGGGGATTGACGGCATATCTCGGCGGTACTGCCAGACCATTCGATTCGCATTGCGATATCGTCGTCGGGGTGGACATCGATAGCGACAGCAAGCTCTATGCGATCGGCGGCAATGTCGTGCAGGGCGTGACGATGCGAAAACTGAATCTCAACGCACGCGGATTGCTGTCATTGCCGATGAAAAAAGACGGCGACGATGCGATGGTGTTCGCGATCGGCGACGAAAAAGACTACAACGTCAATCGTCAGGACTGGGCGGCTTTGCTGAAACTGAACCGGTAGCTTTGCCCGGGCGCTCAAACACTCATCGCGACATGAATTCCGACAGGGCCTGGTCGAATTCCGGATGGATGGCAATGTCGTTGTGATCGGCATTGTCGATACGGACGACCTTCGGCGGCGCCGGCAATGCGGCTATCAGACGTTTCGTGCAGATCTCGGGCACAACATCGTCGCGTCCGGCGTGTATGGCCAGGATCGGTTTGCGGAATGCGTGAAGCGCTTTCGCCGATTCGTAGCGTTCGTCCAGCAGCCAATCGACCGGAAAGATCGGGTAGTGCGCTTTCGCAGCCCCCACCATGCTGTCGAACGGAGTCACCAAGGCCAGGCGTTCGACCGGTCGCCGTGACGCGACCTGGCTGGCGACGCCGCTGCCGAGGCTGCGACCGATCACCGCGATGGCTTGGCCCGGATGCTGGCGCTGCACCTCATCGAAGACGGCTAGGGCATCGGGCACCAAGGTCGCTTCACTGGGCTCGCCAGTACTGGCCCCGTAGCCGCGGTACGCGACCAGATACACGCTGCGATTGGGGAACATCCGCGCAAAGTCTTCACGGTTCGCTTCGATGCGCTCGGCGTTGCCGCCGAAGTAGAGAATCGGATCGCGGCGGTCGCGATTCACCACCCAGCCGCGCAGCGTCGCGTCTGGACGTTGCAGGACGAAATCGGTACCAGTAGCGTCGGCGGTCGTCGTCCACCCGTAGTAGATCATCTCGCGCTGTTTCGCATGCAGGAACCAGCACGCGCCAGCATAGATGGGCAGTGCAACGCCTGCGACGATGATCAGAACACTACGCATGCTTCTTCTGGGTGGCTGCGAATGCCGCCAGTTGTTCCTGTGTCGCGTCTTTCTGGTGTAGTAATTTCCATTCGCCGAACGGCATGCCGTAGACCGCTTCGCGGGCGGCGTCCTTGCTCATCTCGATGCCGCGAGCCTCGGCGCCTTCGCGATACCAGTCCGCAAGGCAGTTGCGGCAGAAGCCGGCGAGGATCATCAGGTCGATGTTCTGCACGTCCTTGCGTTCGTGCATCAAGTGATCCCGCAACCGGCGGAAGGCGGCGGCTTCGAGTTCGGTGACGGTCAGGGGATCCATACGGTCGATTTCCTGGATGTGGAAGGGTATCAATCGAGGATAATAGCCGCCCCTGCACGCAAAGCCCCCCGCATGACCGCCAAGATCCTCGACGGCAAACGCATCGCCGACCTGCTGCTGGATGACCTCAAAGTGCTGGTCGATGCGCGGGTGGCGGACGGCAAACCGCGCCCCGGGCTGGCGGTGGTGCTGGTCGGTGGGGACCCGGCTTCGCAGTCCTATGTGCGCAACAAGCGCCGCGCGGCGCAGAAGGTCGGCATCCAGGCATTCGACTACGACCTTCCGGCTGGAACCTCCGAAGCCGAGCTGCTGGCGCTGATCGACCGGCTCAACGTCGATCCGGCGGTTCACGGCATCCTGGTACAGCTGCCGCTGCCGGGCATCCCTGACGCAACCCACCTGATCCACCGCATCGACCCGCGCAAGGACGTGGACGGCTTTCATCCCGAGAACGTCGGCCACCTGGCCCTGCGCCAGTTCGGCCTGCGTCCCTGCACCCCGCGCGGCATCACCACGCTGTTGGCCTACACAGACCGCGCTGTACGCGGACAGAGCGCGACCATCGTCGGCGTGAGCAATCATGTCGGCCGCCCGATGGCACTTGAGCTGCTGATCGCCGGCTGCACCGTGACCAGCTGCCACAAGTTCACCCCGCCGGAGGTTCTGCGCCGCCATGTCGGTGAGGCCGATATCCTCGTGGTGGCAGTGGGTCGCCCGGGCCTGATCCCCGGCGAATGGGTGAAGCCGGGTGCGGTGGTGATCGATGTGGGCATCAACCGTCTCGACGACGGCCGGCTGGTTGGCGATGTGCAGTTCGACGCCGCTGCGGCACGGGCCAGCTGGATCACCCCCGTGCCAGGTGGGGTGGGGCCGATGACCGTGGCCACGCTGATGCAGAACACTTTGGAAGCCGCCGAGGCGGCGGAATCAGCGACCTGACATGCTCTTGTGGGAGGCACTTCAGGCCCGACCGGAGGGCTTGTCGGGGCTGAAGCCTCTCCCACAGAGAATTTCAGACGGCCACTCAGGCTACAATGGCGCGCTTCATCCCCACCGGACCGGCCATGCTCCGCATCCAGGCTGAAGCGCTGACTTACGACGATGTCTCCCTCGTCCCCGCGCATTCCATCGTTCTGCCCAACGAGGTCTCGCTCGCCACGCGATTGACCCGCACCCTGAACCTGAAACTTCCGATCGTCTCGGCCGCGATGGATACGGTCACCGAAGCGCGGCTCGCGGTCGCGATCGCCCAGCTCGGCGGTATCGGCATCATCCACAAGAATCTATCGGTGGAGCTGCAGGCACGGGAAGTCGCGCGGGTCAAAAAATTCGAAGCCGGCGTCATCAAAGAGCCGTTCACGGTCGACCCCGACACGACTATCGGCGAAGTGCTCAAGCTCACCCGCGCGCGCAATATTTCCGGAGTGCCGGTGGTCGACGGCGGTCAGCTGGTTGGCATCGTCACCAGCCGCGACATGCGTTTCGAGACCAAACTCGACGACCCGGTCAGCCACATCATGACCAAGAAAGATCGCCTGATCACCGTGCGCGAGGGCGCCACCGATGAGGAAGTGCTGCAGCTGCTGCACAGGCACCGGATCGAGAAAGTGCTGGTGGTCAACGACGGCTTCGATCTGCGCGGCCTGATCACGGTCAAGGATATCCAGAAGAAAACCGACAACCCGAACGCCGCCAAAGACGCTTCGAAGCGTCTGCTGGTCGGCGCCGCAGTGGGTGTTGGCGGCGACACCGAACAGCGTATTGAAGCGCTAATGGCTGCGGGCGTGGACGTGATCATTGTCGACACCGCGCACGGCCATTCGCAGGGTGTGATCGAGCGCGTGCGCTGGGCGAAAAAGCATTTTCCACAGCTGCAGGTGATCGGCGGCAACATCGTCACCGGCGATGCCGCGTTGGCCTTGGAAGATGCCGGCGCAGACGCGGTGAAGGTCGGCGTTGGTCCCGGTTCGATCTGCACCACACGCATCGTCGCTGGCGTCGGTGTGCCGCAGATCACCGCCGTGTCGATGGTCGCCGAAGCCCTGCAGGACCGCATCCCGCTGATCGCTGACGGCGGTATCCGCTATTCCGGCGATATCGGCAAAGCCATCGTCGCCGGCGCATCGACGGTCATGTTGGGCGGCCTGTTCGCCGGCACCGAGGAAGCGCCGGGTGAAACCGAACTGTTCCAGGGCCGCAGCTACAAAAGCTACCGCGGCATGGGCTCGCTGGGCGCGATGGAAAAAGGCTCGAAAGACCGCTATTTCCAGGATGCCAGCGACGCCGACAAACTGGTGCCCGAAGGCATCGAAGGCCGTGTCCCGTATCGCGGCCCGCTCGCCAATGTTGTACACCAGCTGGTCGGCGGCCTGCGCGCTTCGATGGGCTACGTCGGCTGCGCCACCATCGAAGACATGCGCAAGAAGCCGATGTTCGTGAAAGTGACCGGGGCAGGGCAGCGCGAGAGTCATGTGCACGATGTGCAGATTACGAAAGAGCCGCCGAATTATCGGATGGGGTGAGGCGACGCGCTTGCGAGCCAGTGGCTCGCGCGTCGCCGAACGCCCGTCCATGGATGGACGGTCAGGGTTCTCAGAAAGCCGACGACGTGCCGCCATGGACGGCATCGCCGCTATTCCATTTCGATTGCCGAAGATATGACCAGCACGCACGCCGACATCCGCACCGATGACATCCGCACCGATGACATCCACGCTCACCGCGTCCTGATCCTCGACTTCGGCGCGCAATACACGCAGCTGATCGCGCGGCGTATCCGCGAGATCGGTGTCTACTGCGAAATCTGGGCGTGGGACCACGATCCGGCCGATATCGCGAAGTTCAATCCGAAGGGCATCATCCTGTCGGGCGGGCCGGAGTCGACGACGGAAGACGCATCGCCGCGCGCGCCGCAGAACGTGTTCGACAGTGGCGTACCGTTGCTCGGCATCTGCTACGGCATGCAGACGATGGCGATGCAGCTCGGCGGGATGGTGGAAGGCGGGCATCACCGTGAATTTGGTTATGCCGAAGTCGACGTGCTCGGTGACGACAAGCTGCTCGGTGCGTTGACCGACCATGCCGGTCGTCAAAGTCTCGACGTGTGGATGAGCCACGGTGATCGCGTCACCAAAATTCCAGACGGTTTCAGCGTCACCGGCCGCACCGGCAGCGTGCCGATCATCGCGATGGCCGACGAAGCGCGGCGCTGGTACGGCGTGCAGTTCCATCCCGAGGTCACGCATACGAAGCAGGGCGAGACGCTGCTGCGTCGTTTTGTGCTGGATATCTGCGGCTGTCAGGCGCTGTGGACGGCGGCGAATATCATCGACGACCAGATCGCGCGGGTCCGCGCCCAGGTCGGTACCGACGAGGTGATCCTCGGCCTCTCAGGCGGCGTCGATTCCTCCGTTGTGGCCGCGCTGCTGCATCGTGCGATCGGTGAACAGCTGACCTGCGTCTTCGTCGACACCGGCCTGCTGCGCTGGAAGGAAGGCGATCAGGTGATGGCGATGTTCGCCGAGCATATGGGCGTGAAAGTCGTGCGCGTGAACGCTGCGGAACGTTACTTCAATGCGCTCGCCGGCGTCGCCGAACCCGAAGCCAAGCGCAAGATCATCGGTGGCTTGTTCGTCGAGATATTCGAGCAAGAATCGCACAAGCTCGCGAATGCCAAATGGCTGGCGCAGGGCACGATCTACCCGGACGTGATCGAATCCGCCGGCAGCAAGACCGGCAAGGCGCACGTCATCAAGAGCCACCACAATGTCGGCGGCCTGCCCGAGCACATGAAACTCGGTCTGGTCGAGCCGCTGCGCGAGCTGTTCAAGGACGAAGTGCGCCGCCTCGGCGTCGAACTCGGACTGCCGCGCGAAATGGTCTACCGCCATCCGTTCCCCGGCCCGGGCCTCGGCGTGCGCATCCTCGGTGAAGTGAAGCGCGAATACGCCGAACTGCTGGCGCAGGCCGACGCCATCTTCATCGAAGAACTGCGCCGGGCCGACTGGTACGACAAGACCTCACAGGCGTTCGCGGTGTTCCTGCCGGTGAAGTCGGTCGGCGTTGTTGGCGATGCACGCGCTTACGAATGGGTGATCGCGCTGCGAGCGGTCGAAACCATCGACTTCATGACCGCGCACTGGGCGCATCTGCCTTACGATTTCCTCGACGCGGTCTCGCGCCGGATCGTCAACGAGTTGAAGGGGGTATCGCGGGTGGTTTACGACATCAGCGGCAAGCCGCCGGCGACGATCGAGTGGGAGTAATCCTGTTCTACGTCCATTGACGACAAGCAGGGTGGCGGTCGATTCTCGATGATTGGGTGATTTTCGCATCGCCAGCGCGATGATCGTCCAGAAATCGAGTGCAGTCTTTACCGGAGCATGTGATCGATCCGGAGATGGGCTCTACCGGCATGGCCGAGGAATATCGCTCTCGCCAGACAACCCATTCACCCGGTGCCGGCCCGAACGCAACCACAGTCAACAAGCAGCAGGCTTGCGACGATCAAGGTCGTTTCGCAGCCGATTGCCGACGAATGCAAGGGTGTCCCCGCGTGGTTCATGGTATCAACGGCACTTGGCAGGCGACGATCGAGCGGCAGTGGGGGCTTTCGCACCATCGCTCGAGACGATAGGATCGACATGGGCGAATACGGAACTGCAGGGGCTGCCATGAAAACGATCATTGCGTTGGTATTGCTGCTCTTGCTGGCGTTGGGTGCATACGTGTTCAGTGTGCGGATCTCGATGCTCGACGAAGATATGGTCTACGCGTATTACCAGGACAATATCAACGCCACCCGAGGCTTTGATGCAAAGAAGGTGTGTGCGATGTACGACAAATCATTCCGCGCGATCGATATCAGCCAAGGCCCCACTGGTGAAGTGCGGTTGAGCATGAATCGCAAGCAGGCCTGCGATGCGACGCGCGAATCTTTCGAAATGCTGGCAAAAGTCGTCAAGGCCTCTCGTGTCGAGCCTGAATTCAAGTACACGATAGAAACGGTGACGATTTCCCCGGACCGCAAACAGGCAACGGTCAAAATTCG